>JAILKT010000001.1 GCA_024693545.1 Lachnospiraceae bacterium | reverse complement strand
CTTCGGAACCAAAGGAATCTGGGGTTCGATCACAGTTACATCGTGTATTCTTCTGGCAATTTACGGCGGATATTTCCTGATTACATTCTTAAGCAGCAAAAGGATCGTAAGGGAAATGTCGGGTAAGACTGAATAAGAAATCCACACGAAAATACCCAAATGGTAAAAACCTACTCAAATTGTGTATCGAACAATAGAAAAAAGAAAAAAACTAAAAAACACATACTTTCTCTGTACTTTACGCTTAAATGTATATATAATAAGATAATCGAATATTAATAACGGCAGTGGTTATCAGGTGACAGGATCGGCTAAACAAAGCTCCGTTTGAGTACATTTGAGCGTAAAGCGTGAAGGGGAAGGAGTATGGACAAAAAGACAGCAATTCTCAAAGAACTGTATAATTCGTCGAAAAAGTATATCGGTTTTGTAGTAGGAATGATATTGCCCATCGAGGCGGGGATGACGATCTTTTCGTTTGTGAATCCATCTTTTTATAATGAGAACGTGATCTATCACAGGATCATGTACGTGATCATCATGACTGTGGCAGTTTCATACCTTCTGATCCTGATGTTGATAAAAAGGGATCCGGATCACAGGATCAGATATCTGAACATCATAAATCCGATAATGCTTGCCGTCTTTCTCTGCTGGTCGGTGTTTGCAACTCTTTTTGAGTCGATGACTTCCGGGAAGGTCGATGTTATGGTCTACATAATATGCTCTCTTGCTTTACCGGTGATATTCATTACCCCGCCCAAAGTCTTTATGGCTATAAACATTGTCACGGATCTTGCCATGCTCGCAATCTATGCACGTTACTTTGAGACGGCGGGCGCCCTTATAAATTTTGTGATCTTTTTGTTCTTCCAGGTAGTGATAGAAAGAAGCATCCTTATACTCAGGTATAAGATGGCGACTCGTATCATCGAGGAAAAGGAATATGCGGAAAAAGACGTAATGACCGGATTTTATAACAGACGAATTTACGAATTTGACATGGATAAGCTTGAGGATGACGGAAACGGTAAAGAATGGATATATATTTCGCTGGATATCAACGGACTCAAGGAGATAAATGACAACCACGGTCATGCGGCAGGAGACAAGCTCATTAAGGGTGCAGCCGAGTGCATGGAAAAATCCTTCGGAAACGAAAGCAGGTTGTACAGGATAGGCGGCGATGAGTTTGTTGCTCTTTTGTTCAAGGACAAAGAGGAAATGATGAAGGATTTTGAGATCCTTGAGGCGGAAACTGCGAAGTGGTCAAGAGAAAACGGTATGTCGCTTACCATTTCCCACGGTTTTATCAAAGTCAGAAGTTATGATGGCTATTCGGTACGTGATGTTATCAAGGCAGCGGATAAATTGATGTACGAGGCGAAAGACAGATACTATCGTGAAAACGGCATAGAAAGACGCAGAGCCTGAAATTCGGGCCGGTTGCCCCGGAGCCTCGATGTGACGATGACGCAAGGAAAAATAAATAAGTATATTCTGCTAATTGGGACACGATAGAGAGTATTTATCGTGTCCCCGTGCTATTGTTTATATGATGGTCATGGTGGTAAAATATTCATAAGTATGATTATGCGTAAAGGAGAAGAGATGATTATGAATACTATGGTTAAACTGCTCAAGAGAACGGGCGCCATTGTGGTGATAATGTCGCTTCTTCTTTTAATGTTTGAAAGTGTTCCGGGAGAAGCGAAGACAAAGATCAGTGCAAAGAAGGTTACGATCGAGGTCGGCGAAAAATATACGGTAAAACTTGAAGGTCTTTCGTCAAAAAAGACCGCTGAGTGGACCATTTCAAAGAAAAAAGTCCTCAAACAGGTAAAAGTCACAAATAAATCAATTAAGGTCAAAGGCAAGAAGGTCGGAACTTCTTATGTTACGGCGACTGTCGGTAAGAATACATATAAATGCAAGATCAAAGTAGTGGCAAAACAGGAAGAGGCCAAATCGGTAGTAAGAAGCTACGATGACTTCGATAAATTTGCGGGAGAAGTGGCGGGGCTTGTAAAAGCCAATCCCGTTAAAGGATCTTCGGGGAAAGCATCAAGTAACAGGTTTGCAACCGCGAGACTGCTTGTAAAAAGCAAGTCGGGAAATCTGTCTCTCAATGAGTTTTCGCCGGTTGATGCAATAAAAGGAAGCGATAATGTCTATGTTATCCAGTTTGAAACCTCTATGCAGGCACAGGATGCTTTGGCAAAGATATGTGAACTTGATGATGTAGAGTGGGCCGAACCCGATGCGATCATCGGATCGAGTCTGGAGCTTGATATTCCCGATTTGGATGATTATTTTGATTTCCCCATATACGATTTGCCGGATAACGGACAGTCGGATGAATTTCTTTCCTGGGGAGTAAAAAAGCTTGGTGCCGACGCGTTTGCGGAAACGGTTGGCAGCGGTTCGATTACCGTTGCGGTTGTTGATACAGGTGTCGCTGCCCATGATTTTCTGAGCGGAAGGATCGTTTCCGGATATGATTATATAGAAAACGATACAGATCCGACCGATCAGAATTCACACGGAACTCATGTTGCGGGGACTATCGTTGACTGCACTCCCGGCCTTAATGTCTATATCATGCCTGTCAGGGTTCTCGGAGCAGACGGCAACGGAACGAATACAACGGTAGGACTCGGCATCAGATATGCCGCCGATTACGGGGCAAAGGTTGTTAATCTGAGCCTTGGCGGAGGACACAGCAATTATCTTGATGAAAGTGTCAGATATGCGATAAACAGAGGTGTGACTGTGTGCGTAGCGGCCGGAAACGAATACTCTGATACGCTTTATTCGTGCCCGGCACATATGAGCGAACCGATCGTTGTCGGTGCGGTCGACATGTACGATACTAAGGCGGATTTCTCGAACATAGGCGATTCGCTTGATGTTGTGGCCCCCGGCGTTGGTATTACGAGCTGCGTTCTTAACGGACTGTATGATACTTACGACGGCACATCAATGGCGACACCTCACGTTTCGGCTATCGCCGCAATGCTGATGATGAAATACCCGGGGCGTACCCCTGCTCAGATCGAAAGCCTTATCAAATCGAGCGCAAGGGATCTGGGAAGCACGGGCTGGGACAGGTATTACGGCTATGGAATGCCCGATCTGTCCAATATTTCCGATGTCGTGATCGCGCCGACGGGTATAAGGATCGAACCTGATGAACTGAATCTTAATGTCGGCGTTACAACAAAACTTTCAGCATATATTTCGCCTTCGAACGCCGGTGATCTGAGTGTTTACTGGAGCAGCAGCGACACCGGTGTAGCGATAGTTGACTATAACGGCAATGTTACCGCCATCTCTCAGGGAACGGCATATATATATGCGACAACAGGAAATAACATAAGTGCTTCATGCCCTGTTACGGTCAGCGCGGATTCCGGATATGATCCTTATCCTACTGAAACGCCTGTGCCTACATGGACGCCTTATCCCACAGAGTCGCCTGTGCCTACGTGGACACCTTATCCCACAGAGTCGCCTGTGCCTACGTGGACGCCTTATCCTACGTGGATGCCGTATCCTACATGGACGCCGTACCCCACTATGACGCCTTATCCCACGCAGACACCTGCGCCCACGCAGACACCTGTACCCACGCAGACACCTGCGCCCACGCAGACACCTGCACCCACGCAGACTCCTGCGCCCACGCAGACACCTGTGCCGACACAGAATCCTGTACCGATCCCGACGCCCGGAAACGGAACAACCGGTGGCTTCAGTTACAGTCTTTCGGGAAACGGGGCAATTATCAACGGCTACACAGGCACATCTTCATCTGTTACGATCCCGAGGACGATAGACGGATATGAAGTGGTCGGTATCGGAATGAGCGC
>JAILKT010000153.1 GCA_024693545.1 Lachnospiraceae bacterium | reverse complement strand
GACGCTGCAATTCTAAGAGACGCGTTTAACATCCCGATAACTGAGCAGATAACTGCTGTGATCGCCCTTGGATATGGCGCCAAACAACCTTCTCCAAGAGCTGACAGAGAGATTTCCGGGTCCGCTAAGTTTTTCTGATGCAAATGTATTCCATTTATCATTTTATCATAATCGGTTTTCACTATTATCAATTTGCACAACAAAGAAAAAGAATTGGGGGTAAAACTCTTTTACGAGTTTTACCCCCGTATTCTTCTCTTTCAGTTCACGAGACGATTTTTCTTAATACTGTTATATCCGTCTGCAACCGTTCATTGTCACCAAAGCGTTGTTTGCATGGCGGCAGGAATCTTCTGGTCCGCAACATTCATATAACAACGTAATTCTTCATACATAGCAGTAGTTTCGTCTTCAGTCAGATAGTTGCCTGACAGATCAACGTAATATAATTCCCCTTTACACAATTCATCTATTACTATGTAGGCATTTCTGATATTGTTGTTTGAAGCATTAAGGTACCTGAGGTTCACAAATTTCTCAAGATCATCAAGCTTTTCTATATTTCTTCCGCTGATATCCAGTGTAGTAATGCCGTAAACCTGTTTAACAGTTATTGCTGCGCTGCTTGCCACTTGAAGTTTTTCGGCTACAGCCAACTTCAGATTATTATCCTTCCATTCAATAACCGAATCAGCGTCATTTCCCAAGTATTCCTCAATAGTCTTCGGTACTATATGATCAATTAAAACATCAATCTCACATGTAAACTTTCCGTATGTTGCCGTGATCTTTCCTGCATAATCCTCATAAACGCCCGACTCTGCAGGTGTATAAGTAGCTTCCACGTTAGAGTTCATAAAGGATATCGAAGGCCCCGAAGCAACACCCGTTACAGAAGGAAGCTTCACATAACCGCTGTACTTGTAGGGATCGTCCTCCTTATTTTCAAGCACTGTGTCTATGTAGTCTTCTATCGGATATTCCGAATCCTTGATCATAACGCGATTGAATGCTTCCGTCTCAGGAATCATGTAAACTGCTATATCACGCATGAATGATTTGTAAGTGGCATGGATTATTCCGATATAACCCTGACCTTCGACCGATTCATATGTATATGTAACACCGTCTTTATTTACAAAAGTGATCTTAGGATCCGAGATGCTCTCCACATCTCCGTACACACCAACATAATACTGAGCTTTATTATTGATGAATTGTATTTTCACGTTCTTCTCATTATTCGTGTATAATAATCCTTGTGCATCAATCAACAGTTTATCAAACGCTCTTGTGGCACGTTGATAATTAACATTGTATATTCTGGTTACTCCGGCAAATGTCACGGTGAGCTTTCCAACAATATAGCCAACACCCGATTCGTCAGCCTGGTAATTCATACTGAGGTTTCCGGCTTTGAACGTGAAGACGGGGTCAGCTCCGATATTCTCATCTTCTCCGTAGAGATAAATGCAGTCGTGTTCTTCTTCGTCTTCTGGCTTGAACCACGAATATATGTTGCCGCCGTTTGATACGTCCAAAAGAGTTAATCCTTTTTTGAGGAAGAAATCAGTCAGGTCCTCACCGACATCTTCCGAATAGCCGGGATGGATATAGACATCATTAATGAGCTTGAGCGAGTTAGTGTTCATGTCATATGTGCAGACATCCCAGATCGTTCCGGTCTTTCCGATAGGAACATGATAAACTCCGAGTTCTTTCGTACCCCTGTACACCTTTACCCACGCTTCGGAAGAAGAAAGCCTTGAATAATTGGGACTATCATAGTCCGCCTCCCCGTCGGTAAAATTATATACATAGAAATGATATACTCCGTTTGATGAAATCCTTACGGTCGTAGTTTCGGGGCCTTCATAATCGACATCGTCAAGATCAAGATCCGCATAATCTGTTCCGTTCTCAGTATATTCTAAATTTTCATAATATATGTGGAATCGGGAACTCAGATCCGCAGTAGGTCCGGTAAGGTGAGAATCAAGATCTTCTGGAACGCTTTCGTCATCTTTATATTTCCCCCAGCCGAGGACAAACTGAAGTTCACCCTCACCAATTGTTGTCTCATTCTTTACTTTCTGAAGGTTAACCGTGATGTTGATATATTTTGTTGTTCCGCCTTCCACAACAACATTTTGATAAGTACGAACACAAAGATATTCGGCATCGGTTCTTGTATCAGCAACCTGAACGGTGTAATAACCGGCTGCAATATCATCGAAGGAAAATTCACCGCTTTCATTTGTCAAAACTGTACGATATGCTGTTCCCGAAACGTTATCAAGACCTTTCCTGAGCTTAATGGTCACGCCGGGATACTTAACAACCTCTCCGGTAACCGAATCCATTAATTCTCCGGAGATAAAACACGAAGAATCGGAATCCGTGATAAGAACTGTTCCTCCGATGTTTGTCTCTGCATTGATCAGCGGAACGATAGCCTCCGCATTCATGTATCCTTCCGCGCTGAAGATCAGGATATAATTTCCGAAAGGAAGGTCTTCAAGAGCGTAACTTCCGTCCGTGCCCGCTATCTTCTGAAGAACGGGTGTAGCAGTGGCAGCACTAAATCCACTTGAATAATTATATACCGAAACGGTAGCACTGATAGCCGATCCGGACGTAATTCGGGTATAGCCTAAGATCTTGCCCTTAACTGCAGCGAGTTCTTCCTTCAGGGCCTCATCCTCGATCTGTGATCCGGTTACCTCATAAACTTCACCGGTTTCTTCGTTGGTGACTGTTATGTTGCCCACTCCATGGATGTCGACGTCTTCATCTTTCTTGCAGACAACCTCAGTGTTCTCGCCGCCGGGAAGTACCTGAAGCTTAACGCTGGCAACAGTACTCAAATTAATCTGCACCGCGGTAGTGAGAACGGCCCCCGCGGATTCATTTTTTACGGCGAACGGAATATTGTTTGTTCCGGTGAAACGAACAGCAGTACCGACAGCGGCAGCCTTGATGGAAACATTCTGGATACTTGTACCTATGCCGTTATTCTCTATAACAGCGGTATTAACGCCTGCTCCGATTTCAAGAGATGTTCCGCTTCCGCCCTCGGCGATAACGATGTGCGGCTTGGGTGCAAAGAGCGCGATAATGTTTGCTATCGCCTTCTCAACCCATGTATCGGAGCTAATGTTATATATCTCAACCTTCTTATAGGTTGCGTTATTGGTGATGGTCGCCTTCGGAGCATCAACAACGAGAGTCACGCCGGGATAATTCCCTTCGGGGATGGTGATCTGAGATTCTTCATTTGTCCTTAATGTGACCCTCACATCGTAAGTAGTGTCTTTATATGCATTAAGTCTGGACAACAGTGTTGTCTCGTCAGAACAGAGGTTTGGATCCGTGTAGTAATAACTGCTGTCTGTGTCTGTCCAAGATTCAGACTCTGCTGCCTTCTTTTCGTCTTTCTTTTCTTCCTTTTTGTCTTCTGTCTTTTCTTTTGCCTCGTCTTTCTTCTCAGGTTCCTTGACTATCTCACCGGCAACCTTCTCGGTCAGCTCGCCTGCAGCCTTACCAGAAACAGAAAGCTTGATCTCATCATTCTTGGAATCTACAACAGAACCTTCAGCACCCTTATTGAGTTTGAGTTTAAGATTCTTCTCTGCCGAGATTGAAACGGGGATTGAAGTCTTGACATAGCTGTTTTTAGCTTTTGAAAGGATGTCAACATCCGCACTCTTTTCACCTGCTATCGTAAGCTTTGTCTTCTTTGAAAGCGTGATGTTGACGTCTGTCTTCTTGCCTGCCGTAACGTTGACATAGGCATTTTTAAGATTGCAGACGAGTTTTTCAATCTTTGCCTTTCCTTTGATATCAACGGAAACCTTATTTGCCGAAACAGTCAGTTTCTTGACATCGACACCCTTTTCTACGTTAATCAGGGCATCATCCGCTTTAACGGTGATTGAATTACCCGAGCCCTTTTCGGTAAATTTCTTAATCCCGTTGATCGTAACATTCTTTAACGATGACTTGTTCGTTAAAGTTGCATTCGGCGCATTGATGACAATCTTCTTATTCGAGCTTGTTTCGACTGCAGGAATAGTGAATTTGTACGCCTTTTGAGTGGTAAATGTGATCGTCGAAGCATCTGATTTCGCAATTTCAGCGAGCAGTTTTTTCTTTGACTTAACTTCAACGGTCTTCGCAGATGCCGCACTTGCGGGCAAAGATCCCGCTACCATGACAAGAGCGAGAATGATGGTCAAAGCCCTTAAGATACTAGAACGCCAACCATTTTTTGTACCCTTTAACATGTAACCCTCCTTTGTATTCCCTTTTCGGGAAAAATAATATTTGTATATGCCATAAAAATGACATAAACAGGTCCTTTTATTATAATTATCTGACTGAAACTTGTCAACGAAACAATCGGTCAAAGGCTTACAGCATTGTTCGTTCAGGTCAGTCATAACTGCTGTGATCGCCCTTGGATATGGCTCCAAACAACCTTCTCCAAGAGCTGACATCAAGATTTCATCATTATCGCTAAAGATTACTGCGCTTACAGCCTCCTTCGAGTAATGAATTTGAGGGTATACATCCTGTAGCCTTTAACATTACAGGCACTTTCAGCATACGAAATATAACTCTATGGTATTTACGCTATAGTAACATATATTGCAGGACGTATTGCCAACGAAATATCTGCCTTGCCATGTCCTGATTTTGAAACATCACCGTTTTTGTGTACGGCAGCAACTGCAGCTTGATACAAATATCCAACTGTGCGCAACCCCCACTGACTATAATGTTTTATATTTTTATTGTATTTTTCATAAAAGTTAGTTCCTTGAGCCAGTGCGTAGTCTGTCAGAAGACATTTCCTATTATCGTCCTCGGCATCCGCATCTGCGCTAAAGCCATAGTCAGTGTTGAGAAGTTCATCAACTGTAAGGGGGAAGACCTTTACTTCGGTAGGATTTCCTTCATCGGTTTCATATACGTTTTCATTTGTATCCATATAATATGCCATCCTGGGATTTTCTTCATTACGGATGGTATATGTTTTGATCATTTTCTTTTCGCTCTCATCAAATGCCGATTCGTAAAACTCTTCATTGAGCCATTTCCTTAAAGAGCATTCT
>JAILKT010000152.1 GCA_024693545.1 Lachnospiraceae bacterium | reverse complement strand
ACCAATGTATTTACCAATGGTGCTACTTGCTTATTGTTTTAACTCTGCACGAACAAGTATTATTTTTCCTCTTGAGTGTGATCTGAAGTTGAGGCTGTAATCACAGAATTCCAAAACAATTAAGCTTAATAGAAACTATAGTAGGAAGGTGTCACGATAAGATTGATGTCATAAACGGCAGTGTAAAATGTTCCGCGAACTTCAAACTGAAAGCCACTGGTGTAACTAACCGAGCCATCTGTATTTACAACGCTGCCATACACAAAATCACTTGAACCATATCCGGACGCAGTACTCTTGCCCAATGAATAACCCGCTAAATCTACTTTACCCGTCGAATAATACCAAACCTCGTAATCTTCATATACATTTGCAACGAGATTGCCATTTCTGTAATACGATCTGGTATTGCTAAGAATCGTAGATGTATAATCGGACTTCGTCATGTTCTTTGGAGCAAATGATTCATGATAGACAAACTCAATTTCACTCATACCCTCAGGTAACTCTTCATCATAGGCGCCAACACCTATCTTCTCAACTACCGTCCATTCATCGCCATTGACATTGTATATTGCCTTTTTGATACGCCCCGCATAATCGCTTGCACCGTCTGTCAAAGATGCCGTAATGTTCTTATCCATAACATCTTCGGCATGTTGTCCCGCAGGCGTTGGTTCCGGCGCGTTTTCCCGGTGTCCCTCTACAGGAGACAATCCTTCAGCATTAACCTGTGTGATCGGCTGCATTACCATAAGAAGTGCCAGAATAACAGCAAGTCTCTTAAATCTCTTCATTTGAATACCTCTCTTTCGTTTTTTTTAATGTAAATAAGAACCGGTTTATTATTTTCACCGATAATACGAACGAGTCGTCATTTTGTTTCAGCTTTTGTGCCATCTTTTAATAACAAACAGCAATCTGTATTATTCTCAGCTCATCTCCCATGAGCACCCCCTCATCCGGCACCTTGACCGTCGGTTCGATCAGACGGATAATACAAACATTTTTGCCTTCTTGGATTTCTTTAAATTTTTCAGCCTCTGTAAAGTCTCTCGTAATCGCATCATAATAATAATCCACATCACAACCAACGGAACCTTTGTATGAATGCACTGCTATTGACGCCTTGTTGCTGTCTACATCAGTTTGATCGATGATCGATCTTATAATGACCGTAACGGTCGAAAGATCGATAGAATCCGGCTTTTGATCTTTTTTTGTTTTCGGGACGATCTCTATGCGAATACTATCGGGATGCTCTTTGTTTTTATCCCCGGAACTGCTTATATTTTTATTATCCACCTGATAATATCGCTCTTTATCCGCATCATATATCTCAAAAAAATGATTGTTGTAATCTATGATAGAACCGTCTTTTTCTGCCACCACCAGCGAAATCTTCGAGTTAGGATCAGAGTCATAAAAACTGTCAAGGATCGCCTCAAATACTACAATAGGATCTCTTTGGCAATAGATCGTTTTCCCATTTTTATAAAGCAAGTATTTTACCAGAATCAACGCAATTATAATCATAACAATGGTAACAGACAGTATTATCATCGCATTTCGTCTTCTGTTAAAAGCCTTGATCTTCTTAAAAGGGTTGATCTGTTTGGCATCCGGCAAGTCAACCGGCATTTGAGGCAATCCCTTTGTCATTTCCTCATATTCCTTTTGGCACCTAGGACATTCTTTCAAGTGTTCTTCTACAGACGCCCTTACTTCATCGCTGCATTCATCCTCAATGTACATCGGCAATAATGCCTTTATCATTTCACAATCAGTCATATCGGCATCTCCTTTATCTTCTTCTGAATCATTTTTCTGCTTCTGTAATAGACCAGCCGCGCCCATCCTTCTTTTTCCCCGAACAGGTCCGCTATCTCTCCGTATGAAAAGCCCATACTGTACCTGAGAAGAAAAACCTCTTTATAGGGCTCATCAAGACTGTGTACGAGTTTCAAGATATCATGTACGGAAGGATAATTGTCGGTATTGTCATTCTCCTCCGCCTTTCCCAGTGTTTCCGAAACCAGGAGATCATCCGGTATCTCTTTATTTTTATGCTTACGTGTGTGATCAATATACAGATTCTTTGCGATCTCGCACAGCCATGTGGACATTTTCCTGTTTTCATCATATTTTTCTATATTCTTGTATGCTTTAAGAAAAGTATCCTGTGTCAGATCTTCTGCCAGATGACGGTTCTTACACATAGAATAGAGAAACGCGTAAACCATTTTTGAATATTCTTTATACATTTCATCAAGGTTTATCGTAATCACCACCACCTTTCAATTATATTATATCAATAATACGATCGGATCATAGGGTTTGTTTCAACTACCAGAGCCGATCTTCCGGATTTATCCATCTTTTTTAAAAAAAGGATCGTCTCCTCATCAGGAACGACCCTTTCATGCTCATATCGATATTACACTCGGTTCCGAAATCAATCTGTATGCTATGATACTCATTTTTCTCTTCTCACATTCAGAACAGAACTTTTACTGCAAAA
>JAILKT010000143.1 GCA_024693545.1 Lachnospiraceae bacterium | reverse complement strand
TTTCGGATTAAACGCGGCTTAAATTTTTAAGCGATTGTTTTCCCCGTTTTACTGTTTTGGGTAGTAGACATATGTCTACGTCCAAGAAATTTTTAAAGAAATTTCAAGGTTGTTTCATTATTCGATTATCAAGGTACTTTTCCCGGAACCGGACCTTTAAAGTACCGGATTCCGCTTGCCTTAAGCACTCTGTTTGGGTTTCCCCTTTAGCGCGTCAGCAAAGGGTATTATATCACCCGTTTTTCGCCATGTCAACAACAATATTTAGTTTTTTAAGAAAAGTTTTTTTCTCGTTTTTTTCGTTTTTCCTCGCCTTATCTTCATTATATATATGTAGCTTTTCATAAACGTATTTTTGATTTCTTTATTTTCGATGATGATGTTTTTTCTTTTTTTACTCTTCAAAACAGTTTTAATATTTTATTTATTTGCTTTTACTACCTTATTTATATATAATAAATCTTCGAGGTTGGGTTTATTACGTATAATTGGGAAGAAATATTGGGAGATATCATATATCCGCGGAGATAATATATGAGGAATTACGACACAAAAAGACAACACGACAAGGGAAAGCTTCATGCAATTGAAAGAATAGAAGCTCTTCTTGATAAAGGTTCTTTCAGAGAGGTTGGTACCGGTATTACAAATCTCGACACTCAGCTCGGTTTGAATGGCGGCACTCTTCCGTATGACGGTGTCTTAACCGGTTATGGTACTATTGACGGCAGACGTGTCTGCATATATTCTCAAGACTTCACCGTTGCCGGCGGAACTCTCGGTCATAACCATGGACAGAAAATTGCTTCCATAATCAATAAAGCTGTTGAATATCACTGCCCTGTTATCGGCATCAACGATTCCGGTGGAGCCCGTATTCAGGAAGGTGTTGCTTCTCTTGCATCTTATGGTGATATCTTCTTCGCCAATACTGCCGCATCAGGCTGCGTACCCCAAATATCAATTGTTGCAGGTCCTTGTGCGGGCGGCGCAGTTTATTCGCCCGGAATAACAGACTTCATCTTCATGGTTCAGGATATAGGAAATATGTTTGTAACCGGCCCTAAGGTAATCAAACAGGTTACGAATGAAATTGTTTCCACCGAAGACCTTGGCGGAGCAAAGGTACACGGAACAGTCAGCGGTGTATCTCATTTTACCTGCCCTACCGAACAGGATTGTTACGCACGCGTTCGTCGCCTTCTTTCCTATATTCCTCATTCCGCAGGCGAAAAGCAGGAACTCCCCCCCGAATATGTCGAACAGGAAGCTCTTAACATCAATTTTCTTGTTCCCAAGGATCCCAATAAGGCATATGATGTTAAAGTAGTCATCGATGCTATTTTTGATGAAGATTCTTTTTTCGAAGTCCAGGAAGACTTCGCTAAAAATATTGTCGTCGGATTTGCCAAACTTTCTGGCATAAGCGTTGGAATCATAGCAAATCAGCCTACATTCAAAGCCGGTGTTCTCGATTGTGACTCAAGCGATAAGGCTGCACGGTTTATCAGATTTTGTGACTGCTTTGACATACCGATCATCACATTGACTGACGTTCCCGGTTTCTTCCCCGGAAGTGATCAGGAGAAAAAGGGCATTATCCGTCACGGCGCTAAACTGCTTTACGCTTATTCAGAAGCTACAACGCGTAAACTTACCGTTATTATGAGGAAGGCCTACGGCGGCGCCTATATAGCCATGTGCAGCAGACACCTCAAAGCAGATTACGTATATGCCTGGCCTACAGCTCAGATGGCTGTTATGGGTGGTGAAGGTGCGGTCGATATTCTTTACGGAAAACAAATGAAAACCATGTCCGACGAAGAAAAGAGAGAATTTATCGCTCAAAAGCTCAAGGAATACAACACCCTTTATATGAATGCCGACATCGGTCTTGCCAACGGCTATGTTGACGATATCCTTAAACCTTCGGAGACTCGCAAACGCCTATTTGACGATCTTGTCATGCTTTCCGGCAAAACCGCTTCTGGCTCATCATACAAAAAGCATGGTAATATCCCTCTGTAAATACGCAAGGATATGATTTCCCATTTTTGCGTATGTTAATGATTTATATTGAAAACTGATCTGTTTTTCATCATAATATATTAGTTGAGAAGAAATCGTTATTCCCTTTGTTTCGACTATTTTAAAACATTTTACTTACCGGGAAAGAATTAAGAACTCTTATTATAGAAGAAAGGTTATGTTATGATTTTTACTACTTACAAATTTGTGCTGCTGTTTCTTCCGACAGTACTTGTAGTTTACTATGTATTCAACCACTTTAAATGGTTTTCCCTTTCAAAGTTTTGGCTGATCATCGCATCCTTCTTCTTCTATTCACAGGGTACTCCCGACTTCTTCCCGTTCTTTATGGGAAGTGTTTTTGCCAACTATATGGTCGGTATCACACTCAGCAGGATGAATCCCGAGCAAAAGGTTCAGCGAAAGATTTTATGTACACTCGGTATTCTTGGTAATGTTGCTCTGCTGGGTTATTACAAATACACTGATTTCTTTATCGAAAACGCAAATGCTATTTTTGGTACGGACTTCACTCTTCAGCACATTATCCTTCCGATCGGTATTTCATTCTTCACTTTCCAGCTTATTGCTTATATCGTGGATTCTTACCGCGGTCTCACAAAAGACTACAACATACTTGACTATCTTCTGTTTATCACGTTCTTCCCTCAGTTGATCGTCGGTCCTATTGTTCACCATTCCGAGATGGTATGTCAGTTTGAAAACGAAGATAATTTAAGACTTAAACCCGAAAATCTTTCTTTCGGTCTTTTCTTATTTGCGATCGGCGCTGCGAAAAAGATGTTCCTTGCAGACACGATGAGCACCGACGCTCAGTTGTTTTTTGACGGTGTTGATTCTCTGAAAAAAATACCGATGCTCTCATCCTGGTATTACTCACTTGAATATGCCGTCGCCTATTATTTTGATCTTTCCGGCTATGCTGATATGGCTATCGGTATGGGTTGGATGTTCAATATTAAAATTCCCGAAAACTTTAATTCACCTCTTAAGGCTCGTGATTTTCAGGATTACTGGAAACGCTGGCATATGACTCTCTCCAGATTCCTTGGTGACTACATTTTCCGTAACGTTTACAGGAAAGGCGTTAAATATCGTAACTATTACGTTGCTACCATGGTCACCTTTTTCGTTTCCGGATTTTGGCACGGTTCAGGCTGGAACTTCGTCGTTTGGGGTATTATAAACGGCGCTCTTGTATGCATCGCTTCGTGGATGAACAGAAAAAAGATTCATATACCCGTTGTTCCCGCTGTTTTTTTCACTCTCGTATTTGTAACGATCACGCGTGCACTGTTCGTATCCACAGACCTTACTCAGGCATGGCATGTTATCCGCAGTATGTTTAACATCAGCTATTTATACGGTAATGCAGACGTTTCGCGCTGGGTACAGATCGGAACATTTTTCTCGGATAATCTCCATAATATTATAATGGTTGCATGTTCTCTCTTATGGAGCTGGTTTCTTCCCAACTCTACGCAGATCGCTTCCACCTTCAGAAGAACGCGTATTTCGGTCGTTCTCACGATCGTCCTTCTCGGTGCTTGTATTCTGAACATGGATAAAGTAGTTCAGTTCCTGTATTTCCAGTTCTGATCGACGGATATACATAAAGATATATTGGTTTACATTTAGTAAGGAGCAGTTCCTATGAAATTATTCACCAAATTGTTTTCAGGTAAAGAATTATCAGGCAAGTCCTGGGTTATTTCAACTCTTATAGGATTCGGACTTATTGTTGTATTTCTCGGTGCCATGAACTTTTTTATTGACCCGTTTTCATATTTCCGTTTTTCCGATGGTCAGTTTACCGAGTTCCAAGACACTGAAAGTACCTACCTTCGTTATGTTAAGGCAAAACAGATAGAATTCTCCGAAGGAAAATATGATGCTTTTATCGTAGGTGGATCAAAAGCGGGAGCACTCCGCCCCGAAACACTCAACAAAGTTGACGGACATAATTATTATAATTGCTGGATTCTTTCCGGAAACCTTCGAGAGTATTACCTTTATACTAAATTTATTTTGGAAAATACCGATGCCAAGAAGATTCTTCTTCATATTTCCGGTCCGGAGGTTAAGGAGCGCGATCGTACCACATTCGGTGATGTTTATCAGACCCCCGCAGTCGTTACCGGTGATTCCGAACTTTCCGAATTTATTGAATTTCTTGGTAAAGATATTTCTTTATCATGGGAAGATTTTATTGATAAAATAAATGGCGATTACAAGATTACCATTCCCGGTATTGAAAACGGTCTTCGTAACCTTCAGTACAGATACGATCGCCTTGCAAAAGACCCTGAAGGCTATATTGAAACCGCAGTCCTTCATGACTATGATGACCATCTCAAAAAACTCTTTAAAGTCACTCCCAAAAACGCTGCGATCAATGAGTCTCTCGATTATATGAAGAAGATCAAGAATCTTTGCGCGGATGCCGACGTTGAGTTACAAGTTGTTATAGGCGCCTCGTTTATAAATGAGCTTTATGAATATGAAGCTAAAACTTATTGGGCTTACCTTGTTCAGATCGTTGACATTTTTGGTGAAGTCTGGGATTTCAGCGGATTCAACGATGTGAATTTTAATCCCTACAATTTCTATAATGAGAGCCATTATAATTATGAAGTCGGCGATCTGATGATCAATACTATGGCGAACGGATCTCCGATAGTAGAAGGTTTCGGGCAGCTTATTGATCCCAATAACCGTTATGACTGGATGAAACAACGTCGCCTTGATTATCTAAAATATAAAAAAATATATCTCGATACAAATACCATAGATCTTTCTGCTTATACCTATGATAATCGAGTAAAATAATAGTCTATTTTACATACTCCTTGGTGTCTGTCACCTTGCCCTGGAGCCAAACATTGCCCCTGAATCTTCTGCCGATTTCCGGTTCTCCGAAGAGATCCTTTTTATTAATAGATACATTAACAAGGATAGTGTTCATGTCGATCAAAAGTATATAGACCTCTTCGCCTGTGTAAGAATTTATTTCGATACGGACATCTCTTATATTTCCTACCAAAATATATAGGTCTGATTCAGAACCGAGCGGCACGAGGCTTGTTTCCACAATACTTAATATATCTTCTTTTTTAGCACGTTCGTTTACTATTGCGTATTTATCAATATCTTCCATTGACAAAGATACTATTGCTTTTTCATCTCCGTTTTTAGCCTGCTCTATCAGTTTTTCTTTTCTGTTATTCTTAATGATCGTTTTTGGAGTCTCTTCACGAACAACTGTCGGAAGTATTATGTTTGCCTTATCCGACAGAGCACTGAAAGAGACTGTCATTTCATCGACTCCGTTTTCTCCTTCATGTTTAAACATGTAATCGACCACATTCTGTACATAAAAGATCATTGTTGCGCCGATTGCGTAATCATCACACATTCCGGTGTAACCGTCACCCGCTACCTTTTTATCAAATGCAACATAGTCTTCCTCACGGGCTTGTACTTCATTTATACAATACGGAAAATAATGGGTCACATGAAACTTTCCGTTTGCATCTTCTTCGCCGCACACGCATATACCTGTAGAATCGGATACTTTTCCACGATATTCCGTAATTATCGGTCCGGCTTTTTTCCTTATAAATTGTCTGTCCTTAGTGTCACGTACAATAAGTCGGAGCAGTTCTTCGACCTGCTCCTGATACTCAATCTCACTATATCCGATCGAGCGTAATAATCTATGCATATTTTTCCTCTTTACCTTTTTGAGGCGAACAATTGTAATCCGCCCCGTTTTTCTTTACCTTTTTTAAGGCGAACAATTGTAATCCGCCCCGTTTCTTACTCATGAATGCATAACAACACATTCTGTTTCGTCATTATACCTCTATTTCAGTAACACTGTGTCTTGTCTTTGCTTCACTCAGAACCTTCTTCTCTTCTTCACTGAGCAATACATATGCTTCGCCTGCTATTATTTCTTTTATATATACATAGCAGCCTTCACTGGTACTGTGCATTGATGTAAGGATAAATCCATCATTGTTGTCCGTAAGCACACAAACTGAAAAACTAAGCTTTCCACCCATCTCTTTGAATGCATCATACTTCACAATGCTATACTTCTGAAAGGCGAACTTGTTTTTCTCTTTCATCTCAATGATTTCTTTTGCACTTGCTCTTCCAAGCTTGTTTATATCATTTATTTCCAAAAATTTTTCTATCATTGCGTCCTCAAGTGATTCCGCATCTTTTCCGTTCATAAATACAGACAGATTATTCTTCATTGTTTTCTGTCTGTTATACAGTAATACTGTAATGATTATAAGTGCTATATTAATGATCAGCAGTGCAATAACGAGGTAACTACCGTCGATTCCGAGTTGTTCAAACAATCCCATAACCAGCTCCTTCTTTTAGAGATATCAGTTTCCTTTTTTTATAAGATCATATACCTTTTCAAATTCTTCTATACTGTTAAAACTAATCTCTATTCTGCCTTTATTTGTATCTTTTCTGTTTATTACTGCTTTTACTCCGAGAATACTTCTTAATCTGTCCTCGTACTCACGATATATAGCTTCATCACTTAGTGTTTTCTTTTCTCTTTTTCCCTTTGGATTAAGATAACTCTTAACAAGTTTTTCTGTTTCCCTGACACTAAGCTTTTCGTCAAGAATTCTGTTGGCAAGTTCATATTGCAGCTCCGGGTCAGTAATGGATATAAGGGTTCTTGCATGTCCTGATGTTATCAATTCATCAATGATCATTTCCCTCACTCTTTCATCAAGCTTAAGCAGGCGAAGCGAATTTGCTATAGCCACTCTGCTTTTGGATACTTTTTCTGCCACTTCATCTTGCTTGAGATTATGTTCTTCGATCAGTCTTTGATATGCCTGCGCTTCTTCTATAGGATTCAGGTCTTGTCTTTGAATATTTTCTATTAATGCGATTTCAAAGATTTCATCCTCGCTATAGTCTTTGATCACTACCGGCACTTCTTTTAATTTCGCCAGCCTGGATGCTCTCCATCTTCTTTCACCGGCTATAATTTCATAATGCTTATCTTTCTTCTGTACAACAATTGGCTGAATTAGTCCGTGAAGTTTGATCGATTCTGCCAATTCAACCAGGGCGTCCTCATCAAACCTCCTTCTGGGCTGCGTGCTGTTTGGTTCTATCATGTTTATATTGAGTACAGTTGTTTCACGTGAAACATTTTCATTATCGGTTTTTTCGGATTCTTTTCCCTTGGGGATCAATGCCCCAAGTCCTTTACCAAGTCCCTTTTTTGTTGCCATTATATCCTCCGTAATATTGAAACATTATTTATTTCGTGATTTATATTCTCCAGCAATCATCTTATCTTTTATAAGAATTTCCTCTGCCAGATCCGAATATGCAACAGCTCCTGCAGATCTGGGATCATAAACAGAAATAGGCAGTCCGTGAGACGGAGCTTCTGCAAGTCTGACATTTCTCGGAATAACCGAATTGAACACGGGATGAGGAAGATTATTTTTTACATCATCTACAACCTGAGTAGACAGATTAGTTCTTGCATCAAACATTGTAAATACAACACCGTCAACTTTAAGATCTTTATTTAATCTTTCCTTAACGAGTTCTACAGTACGAAGCAATTGAGATAATCCTTCCAATGCGTAGAACTCACATTGAATAGGAACGATTATGCTATCAGCACAAGTCATCGCATTCACTGTAAGGATATTCAGCGAAGGCGGGCAATCTATTATGACATAATCATAATCATCTCTGACGCTTGATAATTTCTTCTTTAAAATATATTCCTGTTCGGCTGTACCGATCAATTCAATTTCAGCACCGGCAAGATTAACATCTGATGCAACAAGATACAATCCTGAAATCTCAGTCTTAATGATAGCATCTTTAATACCACACTCATCGATCAAAACCTGGTAAAGAGAATCCCTTGATTCTTCTTTGTCAATACCGAGCCCACTTGTTGTATTACCTTGAGGGTCACTGTCAACAACAAGGACTTTCATTCCTTTTTGAGCAAGAGCAGCAGATAGATTTATAGAAGTCGTTGTCTTTCCAACTCCACCCTTTTGATTCGCAATTGCAATTACTTTACTCATATTACTCCAATACAAATGTCCGTTTGAATTTAGTGAAGCATTTTCACTACGAACACTATATATAATATCATAAATATAAAAAACTAAATGTTTCACGTGAAACATATACAGCAGAATTATGATACCAAGAATTCAAATAGTAGTCAATAAATGTTCATTGTAAATAAATCCGATAATATAATTACAATGGACATTTAGAAATTTTAGCACTCGAACGGGGATATCCTTTAGGCGTAGGTTTTTGTTTAGTAACAAAAAGAAGAGTACGAACACTCTTTTCACCGGCACCATCCGGATTACCATCACATAGTTCAAACGAGTGGAAATGGTCAACTCTGGCATAAAAGGTCTTTAATGCATTAGATGAAAGTGCTATTTCCGAAGCAGAGTTAGGACCTTTATATGCTACAAAAGTACCGGACGGTTTCACAAACGGCAAAGTATATTCTACAAGAGTAGAAAGAGGGGCAACCGCTCTTGAAACCGCAATATCAAAACTATCTCTTAAAGAAGGATCTCTTCCCGCATCTTCAGCCCTGGTATGCATAAGTTTAACATTATTAAGACCAAGATCACTTACAGCCTCTGAAAGAAAATCGACACGCTTTCGGAGTGAATCAAATAATGTAAAAGATACCTCCGGGCAGCATATTGCAAGAGGGATACCGGGAAATCCGGCTCCGGTACCAACATCAATCACTTTACCGGTAAAGGGTTTAAGGATACGAAGAAGAGATAAGCTGTCAGCATAATGTTTAACAGCAAAATCGTTGAAATCAGTAATGGCAGTTAAATTCATGACCTTGTTTTTTTCAACAACAAGGTGAAAAAATTTCACAAGCGAAGAAAAAACATGATCATCAAAAGAAGGAATACCATTCGCTTCAAATATATTTTTAAGCAATTGAATCTCTTCCATAAATTGTCCTTTCGAAAATCAGAAATGATCTTATAAAAAGATTGGATGTTTTTCTCTCATTGATCTCAGGTTTATATAATCTCCCATTTAAAAGGAGAAGGCTTCTATCCTTTAGATAAAACAAAGAGATCCGGTTTATTCATTATTCAGGTCTGCCCTAATACTGCGGGCGCCGCGTCCGAGATATATAAGCAAAATATTAACATCCGCAGGTGAAACACCGGAAATACGCGAGGCCTGACCGATAGATGCGGGACGTATTGCCTTAAGCTTCTGACGAGCTTCAATCCGAAGCGAAGGAACAAGATCATAGTCCAGAGTAGGCGGTATCATCTTTTCCTCAAGTTTTTTAAACTGTGCAACCTGAATCTTTTGACGGGAAATATAACCTTCATATTTGATCTCAATATTTATCTGAGCAGCAATATCTTCTCTGATCTCGGGGCGTTCGGGATCGAGTGGTGCAAGAATCTCGTAAGAAAGCTCAGGTCTTTTTATAAGATCAAAAAGGATCGCACCGTCGGAAACAGGCGTCGAATTAAACCCGGCTAAAAATTCACTTACTTCCTTGGAAGAAGAAACTCCGACCGTCTTAACCCTTTCTATCTCGGATGAGATAAGAGAACGCTTATAACAAACATCATTATATCTTTCTTCGGAAAGAAGTCCGACATTATGTCCGAAATCAGCAAGCCTCAGATCGGCATTATCCTGACGAAGCAACAACCTGTATTCAGCCCTTGAAGTCATCATTCTATATGGTTCAGGTGTGCTTTTTGTTACAAGATCATCAATAAGAACGCCTATATAAGCATCCGATCGATCAAGAACAAGCGGATCCCTACCCAAAACGGAAAGAGCAGCATTAATTCCGGCGATAAGACCCTGAGCTGCGGCTTCTTCATATCCGGAGCTTCCGTTTGCCTGACCGGCACTGTAAAAACCGGAAATATCTTTACTTTCAAGTGTATGTTTAAGACAAAGTGCATCAATACAATCATACTCGATCGCATAAGCGTTTCTGACTATAACGGCGTTTTCAAGCCCGGGAACAGAACGATACATAGCATACTGAACATCCTCGGGAAGGCTACTCGACATACCGGAAATATACATCTCTTCGGTATATTTTCCTTCGGGTTCTATAAAAACCTGATGTCGTTCTTTTTCGGCAAATCTCATAACTTTATCTTCAATTGAAGGACAGTACCTGGGTCCGACGCCTTCTATTCTACCGTTGTAGAGCGGAGATCTGTCAATGTTTTCGCGAATTATACGATGTGTTTCGAGATTTGTATATGTGAGCCAGCAGGATTCCTGGTCTTTATCCATATTCCTGCCGATATTTTCAAAAGAAAAGGGAACTATATGTTCATCACCCTTTTGTTCTTCCATAACATCAAAGTTTATACTGCTCTTAGCGATACGAGCGGGAGTACCGGTTTTAAACCTTCTGACGGGAAGGCCGAGTGCACGTAAGGAATCTGAAAGACCGCAGCTGCGAGGTAAGCCGGAAGGCCCGGACGGAATC
The DNA here is from genome assembly GCA_024693545.1 of Lachnospiraceae bacterium. GTDB lineage: Bacteria > Bacillota > Clostridia > Lachnospirales > Lachnospiraceae > RUG11977. The sequence continues at coordinate 11,686 of JAILKT010000143.1, read as the reverse complement.
GAAACCTCTCCATATATACACCTGGATTCCAAATAAACTCCTGTGCATAAAATAACGGTCCGTGAAGGATAGATATTGCCCGAAACAGTGCGCACTCCGGTAATTTTCCTCTTTTTTTCAACATCGTTATCAACAGGTTTTTCAACAAGGATTTCAACAACCTCATCCTGTCTTATAGTAAGATTCGCAGTAGCTTCGAGGACCTTTCTCATGGAAGCGCTATAATCTTTTTTATCTGCCTGAGCCCTAAGCGACTGCACAGCAGGTCCTTTGGATGTGTTGAGCATCCTGGACTGAATAAAAGTTCTGTCTATATTTCTGCCCATCTCTCCACCGAGAGCATCAACCTCACGAACAAGGTGTCCTTTAGAAGTACCGCCGATATTCGGATTGCAGGGCATCATTGCAATGTTATCCACACTCATCGTAAATATAAGCGTACTAAGACCAAGGCGTGCTCCCGCAAGAGCAGCCTCACAACCGGCATGACCGGCACCGATAACAATGATGTCATGTTCCTCGTAAATCATAAAAATCCTCGATAAACTGCAAATTTATAATAATTGCTTACTTTCCCATACAAAATGATGAAAAGATCTTGTCGGCAAGGTCATCACGGTATTCCTCGCCGGTAACACAGCCAAGCGATTTATATGCATCCATAAGATCAATGGATAAAAGATCTTCATCCACCCCGGTCTCAATCCCCGAAAGCACAAGTTCAAGAGACTTTACGGCATCCCGGATATGTTCGGCGTGACGAACATTGGTAAGAATAATATCATGGCCCGCTTCGAGATTTCCCGAAAGGAATAGTTCCTTTATGTTATTTTTTAATTCTTCGATCCCTTCACCTGTCAAAGCAGAAATCCTTACCGCTTTCTGTATGTTAGGAATGGGATTGTCATCAAGATCCTTCTTATCCAAAAGATCGTCTTTATTATATATAAGTATTACTTTCTTATCCCAGAAATTATTGAGGTTTTCCCGGTCCTCAGAAGTAATACCGAGAGGACTGTCAATAATATATAAAATGAGTTGTGCTTCGGCAGCTGCCTTTAACGCACGGTCTATTCCGATACTTTCTACTATATCACCGGATTGTCTTATTCCGGCAGTATCGGTAAGATTAAGAACAAGTCCGCCTATATCAAGACTTTCACTTATAGTATCACGTGTAGTTCCCGCAACGGAAGTAACAATTGCCCTTTCTTCCTTAAGCAGCGCATTCAGAAGAGAAGATTTTCCTGCATTGGGTCTGCCCGCAATAACAACATTTAAACCGTCTTTAATAATCTTTCCTGTATCAAAAGAAGAAAGAAGTTTCTTTAATTCTTTAAGTATATCGTTTACAACAGGCAAAAGATGATCTATAAAACCATCCAGGCTGATATGTTCGGGATCATCAAGCGCAGCCTCTATATGAGCTGTTTCAAAGATTATCTTTTCTCTGACACTCTCAATAATAGCTCGAAGATCACCTCTGAGCTGTTTCATGGAATTACGACGGGCAAGGTCACTTCCCGATCCTATGATGTCCATAACAGCTTCAGCCTGAGAAAGATCGATCCTGCCGTTAAGGAATGCTCTTTTTGTAAATTCTCCGCTTTCGGCAGGCCTGGCACCACAGGCATAAACGGCTTCAAGTACTCTTTTTGTAACAAGTATTCCGCCATGAGTATGTATTTCGGTGACATCTTCACGAGTATATGTACGAGGTGCAGCCATCTTGAGCATCATTACTTCATCAAGAACCTCACCTTGATATTCAATAAATCCATAGCTGACCGTGCCTGACGGTATAGCTGAAAAAGCTTTTCCGGTGGCAGAGCGGAAGAGGGTTGCTGTGACAGAAAAGGCATTTTCACCGCTAATGCGGATAATATTAATACCTGCAGGAGAAAGCGCCGTTGCTACAGCGGCTATAGTATCGCCTGTGTACACAGATAATCACCTCCTAAAGCTCAAGTCTCGCATCATGTCAATAGAACAAAAAGCGGGTCTATATCAAATAAACCCGCTGTTAAACTTCTGCTTTACAGGCCGCAAAAACAACCTGTCAATAAATTATATACTGCTGAGAGTCTATAAATTTATTTAATCCTGAGAACCGTCACCGCCATTTTCAGCTGCAGCCTTGGCAGCTGCCTTAGACTCAAGATAAGCGGCATAATCTTTTTTGTAATCGGTGCTGTAATCCTTTGTATCAGCTCCGTATTTCTTGTGAAATTCCTTACTGCTGATAGGACGCTTTCGGTCATATCCGCCTCGTCTGTTGCCACCGTTAAAGCGATTGTTCTTTTTGTTCTCATATACAACGCCCTTTTTAGGAGTAACAACAACCTTTCGGAAAGGTTCATCTCCTTCACTGTGAGTCTCCACAAATTTATCATTTTGCAATGCAGAATGAATTACCCTTCTTTCGTAGGGATTCATGGGCTCAAGCGAAACGGGTTTATGCGTCTTCTTTACTCTTACGGCAATATTTTTTGCGAGATTTTCAAGAGTATCTTTACGTCTTGCACGATAATTCTCTGTATCAAGTTTAACCTTGATATATGATCCGGAAGCTTTATTTACAACAAGGCTGACAAGATACTGGAAACAATCAAGTGTCTGTCCACGCTTTCCGATAAGGACAGCCATATCCTCACCATCAATCTGAACCGAAAGCTCACTGCCGTCTTCAGTGAGTTCTGCTGTAACACCGGCTTCGATATTCATGCATTCAAGGATCTTTTTAACAAATTCACACGCAGTATCTTCGGGAGAAACATCTTTTATTCTGGCATTTATTCGTGCCGGCTTAGAACGAAGTCCCAAAAAACCGCTGCTTTCCTTTTCTATTATTTCTACTTCAATTCTGTCAGAACCACAAGCAAATTCCTGCTGTGCAAGTTCTATTGCCTCTTCAACGGTCTTACCGCTGAATTCTTTGTACTCACTCATTTTCCACTCCTCTTAAGAAGCTCTGTATAGCCTCTTTTCCGAATGACAAACCGATATCAGGTCTCATCCTTCTTATCGGAGGAAGTATTTTCCGGAGTCTTAAACTCTTCTTTATCTACATCTTTACCGGTTTTGTCTTTATTTTCCGGTTTCGACTGAGACTCGCTTTCTTCCTTACTGTCATCATAATTGTGCAGAAGAAGGTTGGCGTTTGCTGCTATGCTGCTTGCTTTATATGATACTTCACTTTTCTTATAGTCTGTACCGCTTGATGATTTACGATTTTTATTCTTTTTGTAGGAATTATCGGTCGTTTCTATCGATCGAACATTATTTGCAGTAACCGATTTCGTGTTGGTGCGGGCAACAGCAGCCATCTTGTCATCATGTTTAATGCCAAGCTTCTCATTTTTCTTAGCGGATTTTTCCTGATTCTTATCGATAATCTCTTCCATTCTTCCGGGCTTATCGAGATATTTGTTAATAAATAAAGACTGTACTATGGTAACCAATGCCGAAGCGATCCAGTAAAGACCGATACCTATAGGGAACATGATACAGAACACACCGGACATAAGAGGAAAGATCGTTGTCATAGCCTTTGACGATCCGGCTGCAGGATTATTGTTATCCACAGGAGTATTATTACTGCCTAAGTTCTGAAGTTTACCCTGGATAAACTGTGTTGCTGCCGCAAGTATCGGTATGATATAAGCGTACCAGGCACTGGCCATGGGCGTATCGAGAATGCTTAACCCAAAGAGGCTGTTTGCAGAAAGAATAGCATCTTTTGCCGCTATATTTTCAGGTGTGGCAAGAGTCTTAAAAAAATCTGCCGCAAAGAAGGAATCCCAGTTACCTTCTGTAAATTTTACAAGGATATCAACCAAAGACGATGAATATTCGGGCGATCCGGCCAGGTAAGTTTTTCCAACCTCAACAAGCGAAGGAACAGACTGTGCTCCGTTTCCGAGAGTAGCAGTAACAAAAGAATCGACATTTGTTGCAATTACGGAAGGATCGCTTGAAAGCGACTGTATAGCATTTGCTATCTGTGTATACCAATCACCGATCTGATCGATATAAAAAGGAATATTATAAATTACCTGATAAAGAGCAAACATAATAGGCAGAGTGATAAGTAAAGGAAGACATCCACCCATGGGACTTGTTCCGTACTTTGCATAAACTGCAGATGTTTCTGCCTGCTGGCGTCTTAGCGACTCTTCGTCTTTTTTACCTTTGTATTTTTTCTGAATTTCATTCAGTTCCGGCGACATCTTTTTCTGAAGCTTTGTAAATTTCTGTTGCTTTATCGTAAGAGGAAGCATCAGCATCTTAGTTACAAATGTAAATAAGAAGATACAGAGCGCGATGTTCTGAATCCCAAAAAGATTTACAAATTGGAAAATCCAATTAAGGATCAATCCCATAAAATCCATGATCCACTTAAAAGGACCTGAATTACAGCCAAAACATGTTGATGTAGCCAATAAAATCGAACTCAATTCAACCTCCTAAAAGGAAATAACCATTTCCTGCTGCCTTTACAATTTTTTCAGACAGTTCTTTATTTTATTTTAGAGGATCAAATCCTCCTTTTGCAAAAGGGTGACATCGCGATATCCGCTTGATCGCAAGCCACGTTCCTTTAATAGCCCCATACTTTTCAAGGGCCTGCAGAGCATATTGGGAACATGTGGGAATATAAATACAGGAACCTCTCTTTTTTAAGGGAGAAATCCACTTTTGATAAAACCTGACCAATCCTATAAGAATCTTCTTCATGCGCTGTGTTCTCTTAAACGGACGGACCGTTACCGTCCAAAATTCTTCTTCTTTATAATAGTCAGGAGATGACGAAAAGCTTCATCAACATCCGACATCTTTTTTTCCCGTATCCCCGGTCGCGCAATAAGGATGATGTCATATCCTTTTATTTCATCGCAACCCAATAATCTGACCGACTCCTTCATGAGTCTTCTGGCTCTGTGTCTGATCACACTGTTACCAACTTTCTTACTTACGATCAAACCATACCTGCTGAATGAAAATCCGTTAGGCATAAAATACATGACGAGTAAGTTGTTAGCGTATGATCTGCCGTTCTGAAATACCTTATCATAATCAAAACGGTTCTTTAAAGTTATAACTGCAGACATCTGTCCTCCTATACAGAAACAATGAATGTATCTGTTGCTGTCATACAGACTCCGTTCTACAGTGCCTTTTTCCGATAACAGAAGAAAAGGTCACATAAATGCGACCTAGGCTGATAATTGATGTCTGCCCTTGGCTCTTCTGGCAGCTAAAACCTTTCTGCCGTTTTTAGTGCTCATTCTCTTTCTGAAACCATGTTCAACAGCTCTCTGCCTTTTCTTAGGCTGGAATGTCATCTTCATTTCTGTATTCACCTCCTCAATAAATGCGTATTTCTACACATTTAATTTTTCGCCTATCATATATTCCTGTATTATGTTTAATACATAAAATGTATATTTTGCGAATTTACACAGCAGTACCATTATATTTACCCAATCGCAAATAGTCAAGCACCATAATATTAAAGTTTTCCACAAATTTTGTTGATATGTTGATATCTTATGTTGACAGCTTAAAGAATCAATATAAACCGCTCTAAAATGCCCGTAAATGCCCCTTTCTGTTTAAACCCCAAACTTTTTGTTTTGTGGATTTCTTCCTTGAAAAAAAGGCACACATGATATAAAATACTAATGTTGGGATTTTTCGGCATTTAGTCCGATAAATAAATTTCTTCCTTATTTATAGTAAATAATTATCATTAGAAATTGAAAGAGAGAACGTCATGAAGCTTGATTCATACAGTGATGTGTGCGACAAGGATACATCTGCATTTGAAAATGCAGGTAACATAAAGAAACTGCTCGTCGACAGATGGGACGAGATTCTTGAATTTTTACGCACCCAGTTTAACATCACAAAAGTATCATTCAATACGTGGCTCAAAAATCTCAAGGTTAAGGATGTAAACGGTGACCTTGTTATTCTCTTTTCTTCGGATCCGTCTATCGGCTCTAATCTTTCTTTCATAAAAAACAAATACGGCGCTTTTATAAAGAATGCTATAGAAGAGATTATCGATGAAGAAATAAACATTGATATCGTCGGTGACGAACCGGTATCCGGCTCTGCCGTACATATCCCCGAACAAGCCAAGAAATCTTCTTCGCTTCTCGGTCTTAATCTCAATCCTGACTATACTTTTGATAATTTTGTCGTTTCGGGAAGTAACTCTCTTGTACACGCTGCCGCACTAAAGGTAGCTGAGGCTCCGGGAGAGTATTATAATCCTCTTTACATATACGGAGATCCCGGACTCGGAAAAACTCATCTTATGCATTCCATTGCACACTTCATTTTGGAAAATACACCATCTCTCAAGATCATGTATGTCACCAGTGAAGTATTTATGAACGAACTGGTCGAAGCTATCCGTCACGGTAGCGTTGCACCCGCTGATTTCAGAGAAAAGTACAGAAACATTGATGTTCTTCTCATTGATGATATTCAATTTATAATAGGTAAAGATCGTACACAGGAAGAATTTTTCCATACATTTAACTATCTTTACGAAGCAAAAAAACAGATAGTTATATCTTCGGATAAGCCTCCGAGAGATTTCAACAACCTTGAAGAAAGACTCAGATCCAGATTTGAATGCGGTCTTACTGTTGACCTTACCGCTCCTGATTTTGAAACCAAAATGGCTATTCTTCAAAAGAAGCTCGAGATCAAAGAGTATGAATCAAACATTAAGCTTAATGTCGATGATGAAGTTTTATCGTTTATAGCCCAAAGCATCACTACCAATATTCGTTCGCTTGAAGGCGCGCTTACAAAGCTTATAGCTTTATCACGTATCAAGAGAACTCCCATCAATATTGAACTTGCTGAAGAAGCTCTCCGTGATATTGTTTTTCCAAATCAAAAGAAAACAATTTCACCGGAATACATCATTGATATCGTAAGTGAACACTATTCTGTCTCCGTTGAAGAAATACTTTCAAAAAAGAAACCTAAATATATCGTTATACCACGCCAGATATGTATGTACCTGGCAAGACGATATACTAATCTTTCAACCATTGATCTTGAAAAGATATTTAAGAGGGATCATGCAACAATCCTTCACGGAATTTCTTCTATTGAAAACAAACTTAAGAATGATGACGACATGGTCAAGACTATTGATACATTAACAAAGAAACTTAATATATGATGATAAGCTGTTCATATCTCGGTTATAAATTTTTATATCATGTTGATAAAAGAAAATCAGTAATTTTTCTTTTAAAAATTTTACATGACTTTTCAATTTTTATCCGAAATATTTCATTTAAAAAATACTTTAATTATCAGGGCTTTGATGTGGTTATGAACTTTTAAACATCCCCTACTACTATTATCATTATATATTATTATTTAGATAACAAAATCGGGCCTGATATCAGACTTGTAAATAAATAATCATAAGATGTGTTAATAACATCTAACGAGGAGGATAGAAATGAAAATAGTTTGTTCACAGTCAGAATTGTTAAAAAGCATAACTACCGCATCAAGAGCTATTCCTACAAGGACAACAACAGAAATTTTGGAATGTCTTTATATTGATGCTCATTCCGATACAATAACCGTTACCGGCAGTGATATGGCATTTACTATTATAACTAAAGTAAAGGGCGATATTATCGAAGAAGGAAATATATGTATTCATAACAAAATATTGTCTGATATCATCAGAAAGCTTCCTGAAGAAGATATTTGCATAGAAAGCGATGACAGTCAGAACGTATTTATAGATTGCCTTAATTCAAAATTTAAGATAGGTGGAAGAGAAGGACGTGAATATCATACACCTAATGATTTTAGTGAGGAAAAAGGGTTTAATATTTCAAACTACAATTTAAAAGAAATAATCAGAAAAACTATATTCTCCATCACCGATAACGATGCAAATAAGATCATGGCCGGAGAACATTTTGAGATTGAAGGAAGAACGCTTACGGTAACCGCGCTTGACGGACACAGGCTCTCGATGGTTAAACATAATCTTGACGATGATTACGGAAAATTTGATGTTATAGTTGTAGGAAAGGTACTTAACGAAATAGCAAAAATATATGCTGCCGAAAAAGAAGATTCAGGAGAAATAACCAGAATATCTGTATCAGAAAACAGTATTAAATTTGTGAACAGTCAGACAACTATGATATCGAGAATGGTTGAGGGAAAATATTATAATATCAATCAGATGATTTCGGGAGATTTTGATACGGTTCTCAGAATCAATAAGAAAGATTTCCTGGATTCGATTGAAAGAGCTTCTCTGCTTATAAGAGACACAGACCGAAGACCTGTAGTTATCGGAATCGGAGAAGAAAGTATTGAATTAAAGATAACAACTTCTCTCGGATCTATGAACGAAATTGTACCGGTTGAAATGGAAGGTAATGAATTTGTTATAGGATTTAATCCCAAGTTTATTATTGAAGCGCTTAGAGTAATAGATGAGGAAATTATAGAAGTAAAGCTTGTAAACAGTAAGGCTCCCATGAAGATAGAGTCATCAGACGGTTCTTATCTCTATCTTATACTTCCTGTTAATATAGGAGCATGATAAAAGGTTTCATACAGAGGAAGAAAAATGGAAAGCAACATAAGTATCAAAGATGATTTCATAAAGCTCGGACAGGCTATGAAACTTGCAGGGCTTGCCGATAGCGGCGTAGAGGCCAAAATTTTTATAGAAGAAGGACGTGTAAGAGTAAACGGAGAAGAGGAATTAAGACGCGGTCGGAAACTCTATAAAGGAGACAGCTTTTCGTTTAACGGAACGACGGTAAGAGTTAATTAATGAACATAAAAAGACTTGAACTCGCAAACTTTAGAAATTACGAGAATTTATGTGTGGATTTTTCCGATAATGTCAATATCCTTTATGGGGATAATGCAGTAGGAAAGACTAATATACTTGAAGCTATATACATGTGTGCGACGACGCGTTCACAGCGTCAGAGTAAAGATAAAGACATGATAAGATTCGGGTGTGATGTTGCGCATCTCAGGATGACTGTTGTTGATGAGATTTCGGAAAGACGTATTGACATGCAGCTCTCAAAATCAAAAGGAAAGGGGATTGCCCTTGATGGACAGCCTCTTGTGAGAGCGGGACAATTATTTGGGCTTATAGGGATCATTTCGTTCTGTCCGGATGATCTTTCTATGATAAAAGCGGGACCGGCCGAAAGAAGACGTTTTGTCGATATGGAGGCCAGTCAGATTGACAAGCTCTATTTGCATAATCTTTCGTCTTACAACAAAATTCTGGCGCAACGTAATAATCTGCTTAAACAGGTTTCCTTTAACAAAGAGCTTTTGGGAACTCTCGATGTATGGGATGAACAGCTTGTTGAATACGGATCTTATCTCATAGAAAAGAGAAAAGAATTCGTTGAACAGCTTGAAGAAATAGCCGGACCCGTGCACAGAGCGGTATCCGGGGAAAAAGAGGACATAAAGATCAGGTATGCCCCCGATACTTCGGTAAAAGATTTTAGAGATAAGCTGTTTATAAGCAGAGATCGAGATATAGCAACAACGTTTACAACGATAGGACCTCATCGTGATGACATAGAATTTGAGATCAACGGTAAAAATGTACGTACGTTCGGTTCTCAGGGACAGCAAAGGACGACAGCGCTTTCGATGAAGCTTGCTGAGATTGAACTTGTAAAAAAAGTTCGCGGAAGATCGCCTATCCTTTTACTTGATGATGTACTTTCGGAATTGGATCGTGACAGGCAGATTCAGCTCCTCGGATTTACACAGGGAGTGCAGACATTCATCACTTGTACAGGTGTTGAAGAATTTGTAAAAGAGCGTATTGGGATAAACAAGGTATTTCGGGTAGGAGAAGGAAAAATAATTTGAGAAGCAGGTATAAAGGGTATATATATGCGTTAACATATCTTTTAAGCCTATAAAGAAAAATATAAGTATTACAACGAAACAGAAGGAAAGCTTCTGACAAGAGGAGAAAAAAATGAGTGATAATAACTACGGTGCAGATCAGATCCAGATACTTGAAGGACTGGAAGCGGTAAGGAAGAGACCCGGTATGTATATCGGAAGTACTTCTTCAAGAGGACTTCATCATCTGGTTTACGAGATCGTTGATAATGCGATCGACGAAGCTCTTATGGGATTCTGTCACGAAATAGACGTTTCACTTAATGCGGACGGGTCTGTTACTGTTATTGACGACGGACGTGGAATTCCTGTTGAGATCAACAAGAAAAAAGGAATTTCGACGGTGGAAGTAGTATTTACCATACTTCATGCCGGCGGAAAATTCGGCGGTGGAGGATACAAGGTTTCGGGCGGTCTTCACGGTGTGGGCGCTTCAGTTGTAAATGCTCTTTCGGAGTGGCTTGAAGTTATTGTTGAGAGAGAAGGGAAAAAATATCAGCAGCGTTATGAATACGGAAAAACAGTTTATCCGTTGAAAGAGATCGGACCTTCGGATCGTACGGGATCGACAGTTACATTCCTTCCGGACAAGAATATTTTCGAAGAAACCGAATATGATTACAACATATTAAAGCAGCGTCTCAGGGAGATGGCATTCCTTACAAAAGGTGTAAAGATCATTCTGCGTGATTACCGTGAGGGTAAAGAGCAGGTTAAGGAATTCCACTATGAAGGCGGAATTAAAGAATATGTTCAGTACCTTAACAAAAACCAGACGGTTCTTTATCCGGACGTAATATACTGCGAAGGGCAAAAAGGTGATGTATACGTTGAAGTTGCCATGCAGCATAATGACGGTTACAACGAAGGTTGCTACAGTTTTGTAAATAACATAACGACTCCCGAAGGCGGAACGCATTATACGGGATTTAAAAATGCTCTTACAAAGACCTTTAATGACTATGCGCGAAATATGAAGATGCTCAAAGACAACGAGGAAAATCTTGTCGGCGAGGATATCCGCGAGGGTATGAGCGCTATCATAAGCATAAAGATCCCCGAGCCTCAGTTCGAGGGACAGACAAAGCAAAAACTCGGAAATTCGGAAGCGCGAAGCGCCGTTGATAATGTGGTCAGCGAACAGCTTACGTACTTCCTTGAGCAAAATCCGGGAGTGGCTAAAATAATCATAGAAAAAGCGGTTCTTGCACAAAGAGCCCGCGACGCGGCGCGCAAAGCGCGCGATTTGACCCGTCGTAAGACGGCCCTTGAAGGCATGAGTCTTCCCGGAAAACTTGCCGATTGTTCGGATAAGGATCCCGCAAATTGCGAGATCTTCATAGTCGAGGGAGATTCCGCCGGCGGATCGGCAAAGAGTGCCCGTAACCGTGCGACTCAGGCAATCCTTCCTCTGAGAGGTAAGATCCTTAATGTCGAAAAATCAAGGCTCGACAGAATACTCGGAAATGCTGAGATCCGTGCAATGATCACAGCTTTCGGAACAGGTATTTCGGACGAATTTGATATTGCGAAGCTTCGATACAACAAGATCATCATCATGACGGATGCCGATGTTGACGGCGCTCATATCAGTACGCTTATGCTCACATTCCTTTACAGGTTTATGCCGGAGCTTATCAAACAGGGACATGTATACCTTGCACAGCCCCCGCTTTATAAGCTTGAGCGTAACAAGCAGGTTTGGTATGCCTACAGCGATGAA
>JAILKT010000130.1 GCA_024693545.1 Lachnospiraceae bacterium | reverse complement strand
GTTTCCGGACACAGACGCTGTCATGCAGCAGGGCTTGCAGGACTCGAAACAGTCCCTGCAATCGTGCGAGAGCTTGATGACGATGCCGCCACGATCCTGATGGTCGATAGCAACCTGCAAAGGGAGACGATCCTTCCGAGTGAGAAGGCTTGGGCAATGAAAATGCGTTATGAGGCTATGAAAAGACAGGCAGGGAGACCAAGTAAAGAAAATGTGTCCCAAGTTGGGACACATTTAAGAACTGATTCTGTCTTGGCTGAGCTGGTAGGTGAAAGTCGAAATCAGATTCAAAGGTATATTGCTCTTACTAACCTTATCCCGGAACTTCTTGAGATGGTGGATACCAGACAGATAGCTTTCGGACCGGCTGTTGAGCTCTCGTATATACCGCAGTATCAGCAGGACAGATTTTTGGAAGCTATGGAATATGCTCAGGCAACGCCATCGCTTTCACAAGCACAAAGAATAAAGAAACTCAGTCAGGACGGTAAATGCACATATGAAGCAATGTGTGCGGTAATGAGTGAGGAAAAGAAGCCTGAGCAGGATCATATCACCATTAAGCATGATGTTCTTCGGAAATATTTCCCGAAGAATTACACACCACGCCAAATGGAAGATCAGATCCTCAAGCTGCTTGATCAGTGGCAAAAAAGAAAACAAAGAAATGAATGCTTATAAAACTGCCTTGATGGGCAGTTATTTTTTTGGAGGGAACATGCAGATAGGAATAGACCTTGATAATTATTCGGATCCCGTTGTGGAACTGGAAAACCTTGTTAACGCTTACGGAGAGAATCGTGAGATCGGATATTTGAAAATCAATCCACTCAGAACTCCCGTGATCGTTTCGGAAAGTAAAGCACAGGCAGACATCGGCAAATATGGTGACCATAAGGCTGAATATCCGCTTTTGGGAGGAAAGTTTGAATTGATAGTTGATGAAAGAGCGGTTGAAAAAAGGCTTCATGATATAGCTGTCAACGGCAACGCATATATCGTCAGAAGACAGGGAAAGGTATTTACTGCACTTGATATCAATGAAATCCTCGAGTGGCTTATTCGTATCAGTCGGGCAGAGCAGGAAGCGTATAAATGCGCTGCCGGTCATTTTGACACGTATGAGTTTGACTACGATGATAAAACGCAGTGTTGGGATTAGTAAGAGCATGAGGAAAGGAGTGTGATAATGTGCAGGATGAAGTTGGGAATAAAACAGTCAATCTCGCGGTCTCCTCCACAAAAACGACGGCGAGAACGCTTATCCGTGCGATCCGTTGGTACTTACTTCACCACAATCAGAAGAAAATCAGAGAAGAGATGCATAAGAACTTTAAGGAAGGGAAGCAATCGGTTAAAGATCTCCTGAAAGCAGGGGTATCTACCGACAAGATAGAACTTCCGGACGGTTCTGCAAGAAGATTTTGTAAAACGGCCAAGAAACTTGGCGTTGACTATGCTATCCGTAAGGATAAAACATCAAAGCCGACTCGTTATATGGTTTTCTTCAAGGCTAAAGATACGGAAGTTCTCAGTCAGGTAATAAAAGAGTTTGAAGCTAAGAATAACGAAAAGCAGAAAAAGCAGAGCGTTCGTGAGCAATTGAGAGCCGAAAAGCAGAAAGCGAAGGAAAAGAAAGCTAAGTCGAAGACTAAAGCGAAGAAGGTGAAGAAGAGGAAGGAAAGGATGACAGGGAGATGACAGCGAAAACAAGAAAGACACTTATAAACATCATCCCCTGTGTCTTGTTCGGACTCTTTTCTACAAACATCGGTGAAGCTATGCGACTTTCAAGCGGGAAAAATGCTTCGGAAAAAGTCCTTTCGTTCTTTACGGAAGGACTCGGAGCTGCGTTAACGGATATAATGCCAAGCTTTCATCCTTTTGATCTCCTGATCGGAGCTTTGATAGGAGGTGGAATAAGGCTTTTTATGTACATGAAAGCAAAGAATGCAAAGAAATTCAGGCTTGGTTCGGAATATGGTTCAGCCAGATGGGGAAAACCGGAGGATGTGGAGCCGTTTAAGGATCCTGAGTTTAAGAACAATGTGATCCTGACAGCGACAGAGATGCTGACAATGGAATCAAGACCTGCCCGACCAAAGTACGCGAGAAATAAGAACGTTCTTTGTGTCGGTGGCAGTGGTTCAGGTAAGACGCGATACTTTATCAAGCCGAACCTGTTGCAGATGCATTCGAGTTATGTTGTAACGGACCCGAAGGGAGAGCTTATAGCTGATACAGGCAGGGCACTCTGTAAAAACGGCTATGAGATCAAGGTGTTTAATACCATCAATTTCAAGAAGTCGATGCATTACAACCCGTTTCAGTATATTCATTCCGAGAAAGATATCCTAAAACTCGTTACTGCCCTTATTTCAAACACAAAGGGCGAAGGGACCGGGAATGATCCTTTCTGGGAG
>JAILKT010000077.1 GCA_024693545.1 Lachnospiraceae bacterium | reverse complement strand
CTTGGGGACGGGGGTTGGGTGTCATCGATGACACCCAACCCCCGTCCCCAAGGTACCACACCCACGAGCCCACCTCATTCCCCACGGTAACACGAAAAGATGACCCACTCCGCGATGTTGGTTGCGTGGTCACCGACTCTCTCGAGGTACTTGCTTACCATCAACAGGTCCGCCGCCTGCTCTTCCCTATTGGTATTATTCTGCATTACCTCGATCAGCTCCGCTTTGACCTTCACGAAAAGGTCGTCAACAATATCATCATGAGCTATCACCTCGCGTGCTTTTTCCATATCCTGTTCAACAAAGGCTTCGACAGCGCTTATAAGCATCGTCATAGTCTCCGCAGCCATCTTTTTTATGTTGTCGACTTTGAGTATGTAAGGATTCCCCGACATCAGGACAGTGAGTTCGGAGATATCTGCCGCATGATCACCGATCCTCTCCATATCGGTAACCATTTTCATTGCTGCCGTTATGGTCCTGAGGTCTTTAGCCACAGGCTGTTGCTGGATGAGGAGCTGAAAGCAGATGTTCTCTATTTTTTTCTGTTCCCGGTCCACCATCTCGTCTTCCCCGATTATCTGCTCGGCCTTTTCGACATTTTGGTTAAAAAGCGCATCAATGGCCCCCTGTATCGCCTTCTCGATCATTGTGCTCATTATGATCATCTCATCGTTTAAGGTGCGTAGCTGCTCATCAAATTTAACTCTCATCTTTCTCTCCTCCTCACCCGAATCTGCCTGTTATATAATCTTCCGTTCTTTTATCCTTCGGATATGAGAACAACGTCTTTGTATCCGAATACTCGATAAGGTTTCCCAACAGGAAGAATGCGGTATAATCGGCAACTCTGACTGCCTGCTGCATATTGTGCGTGACGATCACAACCGTATATTTTTGCTTAAGCTTCTCCATAAGATCTTCTATCTTGGATGTCGAAATCGGATCGAGCGCCGATGTCGGCTCATCCATAAGAAGGACCTCCGGCTCTACGGCAAGCGCCCTTGCGATGCAGATTCTCTGCTGTTGTCCGCCCGAAAGACCCACAGCCGACTTTTTGAGCCTGTCCTTGACTTCATCGAACACAGCCGCGCCCTGCAGCGACTCCTCAACGATACGGTTAAGCGTTTTCTTGTCCCTGATCCCGTGCACTCTCGGACCATAGGCGATATTGTCGTAGATGCTCATCGGGAACGGATTGGGCTGCTGAAACACCATTCCCACTCTTTTTCGTATGAGCGTCGGATCGGCGTCCTCCGCATATATGTCCTCCCCGTCAAGCATCACTTTTCCCTCGATCTTCACGTTATCGACAAGGTCGTTCATCCGATTGAGCGTTTTGAGGAACGTTGATTTTCCGCATCCCGAAGGTCCGATGAGCGCGGTGATCGCATTCGACTTTATCGAGAGATTTACCCCTTTTAGTGCGTGATTGTTGCCGTAGTAAAGGTTCAGGTCTTCCACCCTTATTTTTTCTTTTTCTGTCATTTTTACCTCTTAAGTTTTCACGGAGTCCGGCCTGTTTTCGCCTGTTCCGTTCTGATATATCCCAACGCATATGTCACTGAGTTAACGTATACCTGGCTACAAGCTTTTTTGTTGCCATGTTTATCAACAGCACGAGCACAAGGACAACAAATGCTATCCCGAATGCCGTATCGAAATCCCCCTCGCTCGTCGCCGAAAGGTAGAGCTGGACGGTGAGTGTTCCCCCGGATTCAAATGTTTTCGAGAAGAGCCCCGCGATACTTTTGGGCAGAAGCTTTGCACTTCCCGCCGTGAACAGGAGCGCCGCCGATTCCCCGACGATACGCCCGATCGCAAGGATCACGCCCGTAATTATTCCCGGCATTGACGACGGGATCAGTATCGTCCTTATCGAATACCACTTACCCGCACCGAGTCCCGCGGCGCCCTCTCTGTAGCCCTTCGGCACTGCTTTGAGTGCTTCCTGCGTGTTGCGCGTTATCAGCGGAAGGACCATAAGCGCCAATGTGAGCGAGCCTGTCAGTATCGAATAACCGAGGCCGAGCGTCTGCCCAAAGAACATCATTCCGAACAATCCGAAGACTATTGACGGAATTCCCGCAAGCGTTTCGGTTGCGTATTTGATCAGATTTACGAATCTTCCGGGCTTCGCATATTCGTTGAGGTATATTGCCGCCCCGATGCCTATGGGCGTTGCGAAAAGCATCGTTATCAATATGATCATGAGCGTATTGAGCATGTTTCCCGCGATCCCGACGGTTCCCTTAATGACCGACGTTACCGACGTCAAAAATTCCCATGTGATCGTGGGTGCGCCCTTTACCACAACGTATATGATGATCCCGGCTATCAAAACGACCGAAAAGCCCGCGCTGACGAATATAAGCGCATAGCAGAGAGCATCTTTGATCTTTCGCTTTTTTCTGTGATTCATTTCGAACTCTCCCTCTCCTTCATAGACTTTTGCAGCAGCAGATTTACGATCATGATAAATATGTAAAGTACGAGCCCGACTGTGAAGAGCACCTTTCTGTGCGTGCCTTCGGCGTATCCCATCTCGCTGACGAGCTGGGTCGTCAGGAATCTGACCGAGTTAAACGGCAGGGGCAGATTTACGGCGCCGCCCGACACCATGTTTATGGCCATGGCCTCCCCGAGCGCTCTTCCGATCCCAAGGACCACGCCCGTCATGATCCCCGATTTTGCTGCGGGGATCGTCACCTTAAATATCGTCTGTATCTTTCCGGCACCGAGCGCAAGCGATGCCGCGCGAAGTTCCCTGGGTATTGCCCTCAGCGATGCTGCGCTGACATTTACGACGGTCGGAAGGATCATGATCGCCAGCACTATGACTGCCGACAAAAGGTTAGAACCGCCCGTGAATTGGTGCGTTTGCGAGCCTTCGAAAAAGAGCTTTTCGATCTTATACATAAACGGATTCAGGATCATTACACCGATCAGGCCGTAGATAACGGACGGAATCGATGCCAAAAGCTCGACAGCGGGCCGGACGATCGCTGCGGTTTTCCTGTTTGAAACCTCGGTAAGAAAAACGGCAGTCAGGATCCCGATGGGAACGCCTATGAGCACGCTCGCTCCCGTTCCTGCTATCGACGAAAGTATGATATAAAGTATGCCGAATTTCGGTTCCTGCGCAGTGGGCTTCCATTCGGTTTCCGATAACAGCCCGGATACTCCGACATCACTCAGTGCCGGAGTACCTTTTGCGAACATATAGACTGTTATCGAACAAACCGCAAATATAGCCGTTACCGCGCAAAAAACGAATATGTATTTTGCCGCTCTTTCCGAGGCAGACCTCTTTGCTTTGTTTTTCATAAAGTGCCTTTCATAATTGTTTCAAGTCTCGCCGTAAACCGCTCTTTGCGTTTGTTTCGGCGATATCGGCCTTACGGTTTCTCACCCCGGAAGTATTAGTCCCACTCCGGTAATGACCTTTTGACCTTCAGCGGAATTAATATGGTCGAACCATGCTTTCACAAGCGTGTTCTGCTTGGCGATATCTCCCTTGGTCGCCATAACGAAGGGACGTGAGAGCTTATAGTCGCCCTTTTTGATGTTCTCTTCCGTTGCTGCCACACCGTTAAGTGCGATACATTTAACGCTGTCGTCCGTCGCATCGAGCGAAACGTATCCTATCGCGCCCTCTATCGACGCCGTCTTGGCGAGAACGGCACCCGTTGAATCAAGCTCCTGCGAATACTTACATATATCTTCGATCTTGAGCAGTTCCTCAAACGCTCCTCTTGTTCCCGATCCGGCTTCACGTCCTATAACCACGATTGCCTCGTCTTTTCCGCCAAGCTCGCTCCAGTTTGTGATCTCACCCGTATAGATAGAAACAAGCTGCTCGGAAGTGAGCTGTGAAACGCTGTTGTTCTTATCCGTAATGACCGCGATCCCGTCGATCGCAACTATATTCTCAACCGCTCCGTTACTTTTCTCAGCGTCTTTAAGACCTCTTGACGCATTTCCTATATCTGCGGTTCCGCCGTTAAGCGATTCGATACCCGCGCTCGATCCCGTATATTCGACGGTCACGGTAACCCCGGGATTTGCTTCCATAAAGTTTTCGCTCATTGCCTCACACAGTTTCTCCATCGAAGTACTTCCCGCAAGTGCGATCTTTCCCGAAAGCGCCTCCCCGGCATCCTCCGATTTTCCGCATCCGAACAATACTCCCACCATCATCATGGCCGTGATACCCACTGCCAGTTTTTTCATGATCTTGTTTTTCATTTTCTTACAGAACCTCCTATGATTCTCTCTTTCATAATTTTTTTGACCTCGCGATGACGATGTCATTGTATTTTTGCATCGTAAAATCCGTAATCACCGAAATGTAAATGTTGTGTAAATATCACATTGTATACACAGGTTTTACACAAATCTTACATTTGCGCGGTTTTGGGCTTTACATAAGAAGATTATTCTTTAGGTAAAGTGTTTGGGCAGAGTCTAAGAATCGCCGCGAACGCCCATAAGCCCAAATCGGAGGTATCCATCATGAAGAGATTTTGGAATTATATAGACAGTAAAGATATAAGCGTAAAGAAAAAGCACAAAAGAGCATTTTTGCTGCTCGCGTTGTGCTTCGGTTTTGCCGGTCTCTGCCTGTGGCTCATCGTACGCCCATGGGCACTGGCCACACTTGACTGGCTGTTCTGTTTCGTATTTTATCCCGTTGTGGCATCAATCCTTGTTGTGTTCTTCTATGAATACGGTCACAGATTTCACTAGGATGACACCTTGGGGACGGGGGTTGGGTGTCATATTCAATGCTACATAGTGTGGTACCTTGGGGACGGGGGTTGGGTGTCATATTCATTGCAACATAGTGTGGTACCTTGGGGACGGGGGTTGGGTGTCATCGATGACACCCAACCCCCGTCCCCAAGGTACCATCAAAATCGAACCACTATCTCGGTTCCGATGCCAAGTGTGCTGTTGATCGTGATCTCTGCTGAGTGAAGTTCTGCGATGTGCTTGACTATTGCAAGTCCGAGGCCTGTGCCGCCTGTCTGGCGCGATCTGCTCTTATCCACGCGGTAAAAGCGCTCAAACACTCTGTCAAGCCTGTCCGCGGGAATCCCGATACCTGTGTCTTTAACTTTGAGTATGGGATGCGAGCCTTCTATCAGTACCTCGACAAAAAGACTTCCCTTATCCTTATTGTATCTGATCCCGTTCTGAACGAGATTGTCGATCATTTCCCGTATAAGCGTTTTATCCGCTTTTATCCCGGCACTCGTGCCTTTGCACGTGAGTGAGATCTGTTTTTTATCTGCAAGCGTTTTCGCATCATTCACGCATTCTTTCGCTACCGCATATAGATCTATATTTTCAAAGGTGCCTGTCATTTCAAAATTATCAAGCTCAGAAAGCTTAATGATATCATTGACTATGGACTTAAGGCGATCCGCATTGTGTCTGATCTGCTTGGCGATATGAACCTCGTCGTTCTTGTCGACCATATTGTTCTCGATAAGCTCGGCATAGCCCGAGATCGCGGTAATGGGCGTTTTGAGCTCATGTGAGACATTTGCGGTAAAATCCTGCCGGCTCTTCGCGGCAGCGAGTATGTTTTCATGCTGACTTCTTATCTTGTTTGCAAACGGCTCAAGCTCTTTATAAACAGGCGCTCCGCCCTCGTCCATGTTCTCCGCCATAACTTCGAGCGGTTTCATAAGCTGACCTGTCAGAAGGTGACCGATAAGGACACACCCCAGCAGTATCACAGCAACAATCCCGCCTATAACCGGAAGCGCAGTAAGCAGCACATTCACGATCGTTCGCGCTTGTGTCGAAACTCTCAGCACCGTCCCGTTTTCGAGAAGCAGCGCATAATAAAATGTATTCATGTTCATCGTATCCGAACGTCTCGTACTTTCACCCTCGCCGGTTTCAAGCGCCTGCTGTATTTCGGGTCTGTCCATATGATTTGTAAGCTCCGAGACATCGGTATCGTTGTCAAGAAGCACGCTTCCGTCGGAATCGATCCATGTGATCCTCAGGTTTCCGGGGTCGTCGATCTTGAGCTTCTTCGCGCTCTCTATCCCCTGCGCATATGCGTCCTGAAAGACATTTGTCTCCACCAAAAGCCACGCATTCTGCTTAAGATCGTCCCTGACCTGCTTCTGGAACAGGCTGTAGTAAACGATCGTAACACCGATGGCTGTCGTAAGTATGGCCACAAGTGCGATAAGGCCAAGCCTCAGGTTGATTTTCTGCTTCATACTTCCTCACCGATTTCTTTTCCTATGGAATAGCCCACTCCGCGGACGGTCCTTATCTGCTTCCCGCTTTCACCGAGTTTCTGCCTGAGCGTTTTAATATGCATGTCGACCGTTCTGCTCTCTCCTTCAAAATCGGAGCCCCAGACGTATCTCATGATCGCCTCGCGCCCAAGCACGATATCCTCGTTTATCATAAGATATCGGAGCAGCTCGTATTCCTTGAGCGTCAGGATTATGCTCTTATCCCCCGTTACCACAGTGTGACGCTCATTATCGAGCATTATGTTTCCGACCGTAAGCTGGTCGGGCGCTTCTTCCCTTGATCTGCGAAGCAGCGCGCGCACGCGCGATAATAGCTCCATTATCGAAAAAGGTTTCTTGATATAGTCGTCGGCGCCGTCATCGAGCCCTTTAACCATGTCGATCTCCGCGGTTTTCGCCGTGAGCATGATAACGGGGATCTTCGCCGTTTTGCTGTCGCTGCGCAGCTTGCGCACGATCGTGTAGCCGTCTTCGTCTGGAAGCATTATGTCGAGTAGTATCAGATCCGGCAAAATTTCTTCCGTCTTTGCGTAAAAAGCCGAAGCCCTGTCAAAAACCTGCACCATGTAATTGCTGTTTTTGAGCGCCATCATTTCGATCTCCCTGATACTCGGATCATCTTCCACTATATAAATCAAAGCCATGTTCTTACTCTCCCTGCATATTCATTTGCTGAGGCATTTTTCGGCCGCTAACGCCCATGTGTTCACCCTCGCATTTCCCGGCTGCCGTCACATGTGCGTTCAGTGCGGCATTTCGCGGCTGCCGTCACATGTGCGTTAACCGCATTTCCTCACGGCAGCACGTAAATGTTCTTCAGCCTCAGGTACTCGGCACGGAAATTCGGGTCGCTTCCCTTTACCCTTACATCAACGTACTGGTGCATGTCAAGCTCATCCGACTTGATCTCGATGAGGGCGGCCGCGATATTCGAGCAGTGATCGGACACCCTCTCGTAATTCGTCAGGATATCTTCGAGGATCAGACCCGCTTCCATCGAGCAGTTGCCGCTTTTAAGCCTGTCAACATGCCTCTGTTTCATCTCCATGACAAGGTCGTCGATGACCTCCTCGAGCGGTTCGACATTAACTGCCTTCTTGACATCGTCGGCGGCAAAAACGCTCTGAGTCATTTTCATTATATCACTTACGGCACTTTCGAGGGATCCAAGTTCTTCTTTTCCCTGCTCCGTGAATTCAAGCCCCTTGTCGTGCATCTTCTTCACGGACTCCGCAACGTTTATGGCGTGATCGGATATGCGTTCAAAATCGCTGATCGAATGCAAAAGGTTTGAGAGCAGGTGGCTGTCCTCCTTGTTCATGTCCCTGCCTGCTATCTTGACGAGATACGTGCCGACACAGTCTTCATAAACATCCGCAAGCTGTTCGAGCTGTTCGACCTGTGAGAACTTTTCTTCCGAATAGTTCTTCTGCGTTTCCATCGCGAGAAGTATCGCATCCCTCGTATGCTCGCCCATCTTTATGACAGCCTTTTTGCAAAGCTGTATGGCGTACGAAGGAGTGTCGAGGAAACGCTCATCCAGTGCGGCGAGCTCTGCCGGCCTTCCCTCTCCCGCTTCACTGCCTTTGCGGTTTCTGACTGTAAATGTTGCAAGCGAAACGAGCTTGTTCCCGAATGGGAACAGAACAAGCGCGCAACCTATATTGAAAAGTGAATGAACTACAGCGATCCCCGCGACTCCCGCAGGCTCCGACATGAATGAAAAATCGACGAAACTGTTTATCAGGTAGAATCCCACCATAAACAGCACCGTGCCGATAAGATTAAAGTAGAGATGAATGAATGCCGCTCTTTTGGCATTTTTGCTCGCCCCAACCGAGGATATGAGCGCTGTCACGCATGTTCCGATATTCTGTCCCATTATGATCGGTATTGCCGACGCATATGTTACGGCGCCGGACATACACAGCGCCTGGAGGATACCAACCGACGCCGATGAGCTCTGGATCACAGCCGTAAGGACTGTTCCCGCAAGCATACCGAGGATCGGGTTCGAGAATGCCGTGAGCATGCCCGTGAACGTTTCGTTGTTCTTGAGCGGAGCAACCGCACCGCTCATCGTTTCCATTCCGAACATCAGGATTGCGAATCCGAGGAAGATATTACCGATCGTTCTCTTTTTCGACCCTTCCTTGCCCGTCATGATGAAAATAATTCCGATCACCGCAAGGACAGGCGAAAACGCGCTCGGTTTAAGCAGCCTTATAAGGACGTTGTCTCCGCCTATACCGGTGAGTGAAAGTATCCATGATGTGATCGTTGTTCCTATATTTGCGCCCATGATGATCCCGACAGCCTGGTTAAGTTTCATGATACCCGAGTTTACAAACCCGACCACCATAACCGTAGTTGCCGAGGATGACTGTATAACAGCAGTCACAAACGCGCCCAGCAGGAGTGCCATTCCTCTCCTTTGTGTCAGCCTTTCGAGAATCCTCTCAAGTTTTCCTCCCGAAAGCATAACAAGGCCGTCGCCCATCGTACTCATTCCGTACAAAAAGAGCGCCAGCCCGCCAATCATCGTAAGTATTCCGAAAATATCCACATCTTTTACCTCATAATCATATTCTGCGCATACATAATATGATATCTGTGTAAAAGTTCATGGATGCCCTTTGTAAAATCTGTGTAAAATTTCCCAAACAAAATGACACCTTGGGGACGGGGGTTGGGTGTCATGGGTGGTACCTTGGGGACGGGGGTTGGGTGTCATGGGTGGTACCATAGGGACGGGGGTTGGGGTCCACAAATGGACCACAACCCCCGTCCCCAAGGTACCATACCCAAGTGTCAAATATTCTCCATGATATCGAGCAGTTCTTCGATTTTCTTCTTTCCGAACATGGGTGCTGAGTCGTTTATCACGTAGCACGGAACGCTCATGACGTTGTATTTGTCTTTAAGCTCCGGGAAGTGATTGAGGTCATAGACGTCAACCTTCACGCCCTCGTTTAGCGATGCAATACGCTCTGCGGCCGTAACAAGCTCCGGGCACATCGTACACGTCAGGCTCACCATGACCTTCATCACGATATTCTTGCCGAGACCTTCCGCCCTCTGTTTTGTTTCGTCGGCAATGGGCTGTCCGGGGCCGGCTGCATTGTAAAGGCCGAGGACGAAGGATGTAAATTCGTGGCCCCCCGGAACTCCGTGGAATGCCATTCCGACCTCGCTTCCGTCTTCGCGGCATACACGAACGCAGGGAATCCCTTCGCCTTCCGATTTTTCCTTTATCACGCTGAGCTTGTCCGTCAGTGAAACAAGCTCCTCCGCATATGCTTCAAGCTCCTTCGAAACACTGCGATCGTCGAGGTAAAGCCTCAGCACGAGTTTGCTCGCCATTCTTCCGAAAACGGTATTTAGCTGTGCGATCATATCCGAAGTAAAGAGCGCCCCGTCCTCCTGCGTTTTCGGAGACGCGGCAGTTTCCTCCTTCTTTACGGAAACAGGCGCCTCGGGCTTCCTGCCCGTCTTCTTCTGCATAACGGCGCAATACTTTTCAAGCTCGGTCGCAGCAAGCGCTCCGTCACCGGTCGCCGTAACGACCTGCCGAAGATTTTTGATGCACACATCTCCCGCCGCATATATTCCGTCCACGCTCGTCTTCTGCTGCTTATCTGTAACAATATATCCGGCTTCATTGAGCTCAACGATGTCCTTGACAAGCTCCGTGCTCGGCGCATATCCCGCAAAGACGAACACACCGAACGTGTCATCGGGCGTCTCAAAGACCGTCTTTTCCCCCGTGACCGAATTGACGTAAGTGATCTTACGAAGGACACTGTCGCCTTCGACCGATTCCACAGTCGTATTGTATAAAACGCTTATGTTAGGATTCGCTTTTGTCTCGTCAGCGGTCGCTTTCGCACATGTAAAGTCTTCGCCTCTGATGAGAATTGTTACGTGAGAAGCGTACTTTGTCAGGAAAACCGACTCTTCCGCAGCCGCAAATCCGCCGCCGACAACAAACACTTCCTTGCCCGTAAAGAACTCGCCGTCACATGTAGCGCAGTATGCGACACCGTGACCTCTGAATTCCTTTTCGCCTGTAAAGCCGACCATTCTGGGATGGGCGCCGGTGGCAATAATAAGACCGAAGCATTCGTATTCACCTTTGTCGGTCTTAACCTTCCTGATATCTCCCGATACGTCAAGGCCGGTCACTTCGGCCGCAAGGAACTCTGCGCCAAAGCCTTCGCCCTGCCTACGCATCTGCTCGGTAAGCTCTCTGCCGCTTATCTTTCCGAGTCCGGGATAATTGACAACTTCGCTTGTGATCGTGATCTGACCTCCGAAGGTCTCCTTCTCGATCACCAGTACGCGATATCTGGCACGCGCCAGATAGATTCCGGCAGTCAGTCCCGCAGGACCTGCGCCGATAACGATCACATCATATAATTTTTCATTCATTAAAGTGCTCCTACAAGGTCAAGACTGGGCTTAAGGGTTTCTGCGCCGGGCTGCCACTTGGCGGGACAAACCTGGTCGCCGTGTTCTGCAACAAACTGACATGCCTGAAGCTTTCTGAGAAGCTCATCGGCGTTTCTTCCGACATTACCCGAATTCACTTCGTATGCTACGATCTTGCAGTCGGGATTTACGATAAATGTTCCTCTTTCAGCCTGTCCCGCATCCTCGATAAGTACCTCAAAGTCGATTGAGAGTGCATGAGTGGGATCTGCGAGCATGGGATAGGTCAACTTCGATATCTTCTCACTGTGATCGTGCCAAGCCTTATGCACGAACTGGCTGTCGCATGATACCGAATATATCTCACAGCCCGCTGCCTTAAATTTATCATAGCTGTTCTGTAAGTCCTCAAGCTCTGTGGGACATACGAATGTGAAATCTGCGGGATAGAAGAAGAAAACGCTCCATTTTCCTTTAATATCCGCCTTTGTTACCTGATGAAAATCTCCGTTTTGATACGCCGTTACATTAAATTCCGCTACTTCCTTGTTAATAAGTGACATTTCATTACCTCCTGTGTTTTATTGTATACTGATTATATCACAGATGGTTACCCAATGCTAACTAATTATGTCAGATTGTCCACATAAGCGTTAATTTTCTCTTGCCTATAAAAACGACCTCGAAAACGCTGTGTCATCGAGGTCGATATCGTCATTATTTTTATATCTGCCGGACCGTCAAATACCGAAGAATTTCGGCTCAGTGAACACAAGTCCTTTATCAAGCATATGCCCGATAAATTTCTTATAATATTCGGGCACCATCTCTTCTGTCTCGTCATGGGCATGAAGCAGGATTATGTGGCTGTTGCCTTCGCCGAGGAGTGCTCCGCGATACTGAGTATCTTCCTCGTCTATCCTCTTGTAAACATCCTCCTCCGTAAATCCCGATCCGCGTCGAATGTTGTATTCCGCAACATCAAACGTCCAAAAAGTATCGATATCGGTGCTTAGTTCGCCCTCTCTCCACCATTTAAACTGGATCTGTGTGTCAACAAGCTTATTGAATCCGTTCTCTCTGAAATATCTCTGAAAAGCTTTTTTGTTTTCCCCTCCCTTATCGCCGTATGGGAAACGGAAAGGCCTGTACTTTCTGGTAACACCGGCATCTTTATAAAGCTTATCGAGAATCAGTTCATTCTTCTCAATCTGCTCTATCGCTTCCTCAAATGAAAGCGCTGACATGTGCGGGTGTGAATATGTGTGATTTCCGATGATCATACCATGCTGTAACGCATATATGGCATTGTCGTAATGCTTCTCAATATTCTTGCCGACCGCAAACATCACCGCGGTAATTCCCTTTGAATTCAGATAATCCACGATATCGGGAGTATTACACGAAGGGACGTCATCTATAGTCAAAACTGCAGTTATCATTTAGGCACCACCAATACTTTAATTTGCGCTGTCCGCACCGTCATATCGCTCGACGTGCACAGTCTCTGCCGCATAGAATCTGCCAATCCGATCAATGACGCTCCCCAATACTTCCACCACATTCTATAGCATATCATTTCATTTATGATTATTCAACATAATTCGTGGTACCTTGGGGACGGGGGTTGGGTGTCATGGGTGGTACCTTGGGGACGGGGGTTGGGTGTCATGGATGGTACCATAGGGACGGGGGTTGGGGTCCACAAATGGACCCCAACCCCCGTCCCCAAGGTACCATCTTACTTATCCCATTTCAGTGCAAGCACGCTTTCGGCTCTTTCGCGACGATATCCGGGATATTTCTCGCTAAACCTCTTTTCTGTCGAGATCGAGTCAGTGTAATATCGGAGGCCGAGTTCAAAGCAAATTTTGTTAAAGACCGCCGGCAGGGTTCCGAGCAGACTTTCCGCCGAGAGACCCGACCCGTCTGCATATCCGTTGATGAGCCGCCGCGCGGCATCGCCGTCAAATCTGCCGTTCACGATACAGCAGGAACGTACGCAGTCCGCAACGTCTTCAAGCAGCGACCCCCTCATGACCGTGTCCATATCGAGGCACCCCACGACATTTCCGTTCCTGAAAATGATATTCGACAGTTTCGTATCCCCGTGCACGACCGCTTTCTCATCCGGCATGCTTTCCGTGATAACGCCTATATTATCCGATATCATTTTCTCCAGCTCTTTATCTCTCTTTTCCCCTGCGGTTCCGCTTTCGATTATGTGCGTATATTCCCCGTAGTAATATGCAAGGTCATGGAGCATCGGATAAACCGCTGCCGGCTCGCCCTCTATGCCTTTAAGCAGCGAGTGTAGCCTCGCGAGGCCCTTCCCGCATGAAAAAAGGTGCTCCTCCGTAAGCGGAGCATTCAGGATTTCGCCCTCTATAAAGGGATACATCCGCCAGCTGCAGCCGCACTCGTCCGTATAAAAATATTCCCCGCCACACGTTTTTATCCAAACCGGATAGAGCCAGCCGTGCGAATCAAAAGTGCCCGAATACAGAGCAAAATTATGCACGAGCCTTGTTATGTCCATCTTTTTTTGAAGTCGCTGGAGAACAAACTTCCCGTTTTCCGCACTTACAATGCTCGTGCTGTTGATGTGACCTATATCAGTAGTCTCAACCGAAATCACATTCGTGATATTAAATTGCCGGCATATCTCTTTCATCCGCATCTCCATATGTGGGACCGCTCGCGAGGCTCGGCGCGGGACCGCCCGCCACCATTAGGCACCTTCCCGGCCGAATTTCTGCGCACCCGAACCGTTATTCAGTTATCTGTGCCCCTGTCCGGGCTGAAGAACTCTTTGTTGTACTCGCCGCAGACGAAACTATCCGCGTCCGGAATGAGCGTTTCGTTTGAATATGCCAAAAGAAGCTTTACATAAAGCATCTCCGCCGTGATTCCGCCTGCAAATCTCACTCTGTTCGCCGTGCCGCTGTATTTTTCAAGCGCCTCGACCGATTCGTATATGCCGCCCGTCAGATCGGAGGGCGCGATATACACCGGCCTTTCTCCGCACCTCCGCAGCAGCGCAAATACCGAGTTTTCGCCGTGATCGTCCGCTTTTTCGGTGCACACGGTCCCCGAATGATATGTTCCGTGAAGTATGGCCTTCACCCCTGAAAAATCGTAAAAATCGTAGTTCAGGCCGACATACGGGTCGATCTTCATAACGACATTTTCGATTTTCAGGTCGCCGAAAAGATCGATGCACCCGGAAGCATCCGTTTCCCCGTCATAGCGAGGAAGCCTCGAAAAGGCTTTAACGCCTATGTGATCAAGCTTCGTCATCCCCGGGCTTCGAAAGTCCTCTTCAAAGTTTCCGCACTGCATCAGCCTTGAAGCATAATGCAGATACATTGTGCCGTCGGATATATTGCGGTAGGTGACGTACACCCCCGGCCTGATCCCTTCGCATATGCATTCGACTGCGGCCCTGAAGTTCGCAGCAGCGTTTGACCGCTCGGACTGCGGCGCCTCGTTGCTTGAGACGATGAACACCGGGACGCCCATATCCCTCAAAAGGATCGAGAAGAGCGCCGCCGAATATGCAAGCGTGTCTGTGCCGTGAGCTATGACTATTCCGTCATAGGCGTTGTCCGCAGAAATGAGCCGCTCGTCCTTCAGCGAAGGATAGCTTCCGCTCCGGATCGCCGTGTCCCTGATTTCGGGGAGCTTACGCATATATCCGATCATGCGGTTCCACCTGCCGGGCGTCATATCTTCGCTGAATATGCCGAGATTTTCGGTGGTCCCGAACTTTACCTTACCGGCATATTCGGAGGAAGAGTTCGTAAAGCTTTCTTCAAGGAAAGTGCCGGCGACATCGCCCTGACGCTTAACCCTGCCGTCATAGTGGGAACATATCGTTCCGCCCGTCAGGAAAACAAGTATTTTCTTTTCAGACGATCCGTCCCGCATACTTCTCCCTCCCCGAACATTTACCGTCACCGGGCACCGGTCATTCACGTATTCTGATATGTACTTCTCTGAGCTGCTGCTCAGTAACCTTTCCGGGTGCGCCCATCATAACGTCCTGTGCATTTCCGTTAAGAGGGAATGCGATGACGTCACGTATGGACTCATTTTCGGTAATAAGCATTACCATTCTGTCTACGCCGGGTGCCATACCCGCATGAGGCGGAGCACCGAACGAAAATGCCGTATAAAGGGCACCGAACTTCTCCTTGAGTACGCTCTCGTCATATCCTGCGATCTCGAACGCACGCTTCATGATCTCGGTGTCATGATTTCTGACAGCACCGGACGAAAGCTCAACGCCGTTACATACGATATCGTACTGATATGCGAGGATATCGAGAGGATCCTTTGTATTTAACGCCTCAAGTCCGCCCTGCGGCATAGAGAAAGGATTGTGTGTAAAGTCGATCTTCTTTTCTTCCTCGTTGTAATCGAACATCGGGAAATCAACGATATAGCAGAAGCGATAAGCGGAATGATCGATAAGCTCAAGGTTCTCACCGAGCCATGTTCTGATCTGTCCGGCAAGCTTATCCACTACTTCTTTCCTGTCGCAGATAAAGAAGATGGTCTCGCCCTCTTTAATGTTTGCCATGCTCTTAAGCTCAGCCTTCTGTTCGGGTGAAAGGAACTTGGCGATAGGTCCCTTGTAGTCTTCGCCGGCAAGCGTGAGGTAACCGAGACCCTTCATTCCGATCTCTGTGGCAAAGCTGAGAGACTTCTCAAAGAATGACTTGGGTCTTCCGACGCAGTTTGCGACTATACCTCTTACAGGCTTTCCCTTGAAGATCGGGAAATCAACCTTCGAGAAGAAATCCGTAAGGTCGATATTGACAAGGGGATTCCTGAGATCCGGCTTGTCCGTACCGTACTTAAGCATCGACTCCCTGTAAGGGATCCTCGGGAAAGGCTTGTCCGTTATCTCTTTATCCGTAAACTCTTTGAATACGCTGTAAACAACCTCTTCTGCTACCGTGAGGACATCCTCCTGCTCCGCAAATGCCATCTCGAAGTCAAGCTGGTAGAATTCTCCCGGTGATCTGTCCTGTCTTGCATCTTCATCTCTGAAGCAGGGTGCTATCTGGAAGTACTTGTCAAATCCGGAAACCATGAGCAGCTGCTTGAACTGCTGGGGTGCCTGCGGAAGAGCGTAGAATTCGCCTTTATGCTTTCTGCTGGGAACGAGGTAATCTCTGGCTCCTTCAGGCGATGAGGCAGTAAGAATAGGCGTTTGTATCTCCGTAAAGCCCATTGATTCCATCTTTTTCCTGAGGAAAGAGATGATCGATGCTCTTAACATGATATTGTTGTGCATCTCCATATTTCTGAGATCAAGATATCTGTACTTAAGACGCACATCTTCTCTTGTCTCAAGTGAATCCGAAATTTCGAAAGGCAGACGGCTGCTGCATTTTCCGAGAATGTCGAGCGTATCGATCTCAACCTCCACATATCCCGTCATGATCTTCTTGTTAACGGTTTCCTCATCACGTCTTGTAACCTTACCCGAAACGGCGATGACCGTTTCCTTCTGAATGCCCTCAAGCATTGAATCATCATGGACAACAAGCTGCGTGAAACCGTATCCGTCACGAAGATCGATAAAGATAACGCCGCCGTGATCTCTTATCGTATCAACCCATCCGGCAAGCTTAACGCTTTGTCCGATATGTTCTTCACGAAGCTCACCACAATTGTGTGTTCTGTACATAACTCTACCTCACTGTTTTTTTAATTCTGTTTTCATTGCATCCTTCACTACCGAAGGATTAAATTTACCCTTTGCGTTCTTCATAACGTGACCGACAAGGAATCCGACAACCTTTTCCTTACCGGCTTTATATTCCTCAACAGCCTTGGGATTTGCCTCTATTGCCTCAAGGACGAATTTCTCAAGCTCCGAATTATCGTTTGACAGGAAAAGTCCCTTTTCCTCGAGATACTTTTCAACATCATCGGGGCCTTCACCCTTTATCATCATATTAAGAAGCTCGATACCGTCTTTTCTGTTCACCTTGCCGGACTCAACGAATCCGATCAGCTTTGAAAGCCGGGGTGCCGATAATTCGATATCCTCAAATTCAATGGCCAGATCCTTCATGATCTTTGCGAAGTATCCGATCATCCAGTTTGCCGTTGCCTTTGCGTCGGCGCCTTCGTGAACAACACTTTCGAAGAAATCCGCCTGCTTTTTGTTCTGAACGAGAAGACCTGCATCATATGCGGAAAGTCCGTACCGGTCCACAAAACGTGCCTTCTTCTCTCCCATGAACTCCGGAAGATTTCTGCGGATCTCGTCTATTTCTTCGTCCGTGATGATCATGGGCGGGATATCGGGCTCGGGGAAATACCTGTAGTCCTGGGCATTTTCCTTGCTTCTCATCGCATAGCTCGATCTCTTGTCATCATTCCAATGACGCGTTTCCTGTCTGACCTTCTCACCGCTTATGAGCAGATCGACCTGTCTGTCAGCCTCGCTCTCGATCGCACGCTCGATTGCCTTTACGGAGTTGATGTTCTTCATCTCGGTTCTCGTTCCGTACTCCGCCGCGCCCTTTTTCCTTACGGAAAGGTTTACATCCGCTCGCATTGAGCCTTCCTGCATCTTGCAGTCCGAAATGCCGAGGTATGTAAATAAAGACTTGATCTTTTCAAGATATGCGGAAACTTCCGCAGCGCTTCTGAAATCGGGCTCAGAAACTATCTCCAGAAGCGGAACTCCGCATCTGTTGTAATCAGGATAAGTCTCGTTGTCCCAGTCGGAGTGGATCAGCTTTCCCGCGTCTTCCTCCATATGCATTTCATGGATCCTTATCTGCTTTGTTTCCTCACCGACCTCGATCTCAACGAGTCCGTCATGAGCTATGGGCTTATACAGCTGTGATATCTGATATGCCTTGGGCAGATCGGGATAGAAATAATTCTTGCGGTCGAATCTCGTTTCCTTTTCTATCTCGCAGTTAAGCGCCAGACCTGCCTTGATCGCGCGGGTGAGGACTTCCTTATTAAGTACCGGAAGTGTTCCGGGCATTCCCATGCAGACCGGGCAACAATGAGTGTTCGGTGCTCCGCCGAATTCGGTCGTGCACGAACAAAAAATCTTCGACTTCGTAGAGAGCTCAACATGAACCTCTAAACCAATGACCATTTCCCATTCTTTATTCATCTCATACCTCCGGTCTCTTCATATGATGATCGGTGACTTTCTGATACGCATATCCCATGTTGAGCACTGTCTTGTCTCTTCCCGCAGCGCCTATGATCTGCGCACCGATCGGCATGTTCTTCTTGTCAAATCCGCACGGAACGGAAAGTCCGGGAAGTCCCGCGAGGTTCACCGAAACCGTAAATATATCCGAAAGATACATCTTCATGGGATCGCTCAGGGAGCTTCCGAGTCTCGGAGCAGTCATCGGGGCCGTAGGGCAGATAATTACATCGCAGTCCTTATAGGCGTCTTCGAAACCGTCGATGATCATTCTCTTCATCTTCAAAGCCTTGTTGTAATATGCGTCGTAATATCCCGACGAAAGAACGAAAGTACCGAGCAGGATCCTCTTGCGTACCTCCGGTCCGAAGCCCTCGCTTCTCGAATTGATTATCAGGTCATCGATCGAATTGCTGTCTTTCGATCTGTAGCCGTACTTGACACCGTCGAATCTCGAGAGGTTCGACGAAGCCTCGGCTGTCGCGATTATATAATAAGTCGGAACGGCATAGCGTATGAACGGCAGGTGGATGGGCTTTGCCTTCGCGCCGCACTTTTCGAGTTCCTTGATAACGCTCTCTACGCCGGCCTTGACATCGTCTTCAACACCTTCACCGAAACATTCTTCGGGAACGCCTATGATCCTGCCCTTGATATCGCCCGTCATCGAATCAAGGAACGATTCCTTTTGATCGAGCGAGATCGTTGTGGAATCGTTTGCGTCGATACCGGAAATGACATCCATTATAGCTGCGCAATCAAGTGCATCAGCGGCCACGGGGCCGATCTGGTCGAGCGACGACGCATATGCGATAAGGCCGTAACGCGAAACCACGCCGTACGTAGGCTTAAATCCGGTAACGCCACAGTACGAAGCGGGCTGTCTGATACTTCCGCCCGTATCCGAGCCGAGTGCGCAAATGGCAGCACCCGCCGCAACCGCTGCAGCAGCGCCTCCCGACGAACCTCCCGGAACATGATCGGGATTCCAGGGATTCCTGACAGGACCATATGCGGAGGTTTCGGATGTCGAACCCATTGCGAATTCATCCATGTTCATCTTGCCGGCAACAAACATATGCGCCTTCTTCAGCTTGTCAACGGCTGTGGCATCAAACGGCGGCTTGTAACCTTCGAGTATCTTTGACGCACATGTGGAAAGCTCTCCTTTTGTGGAGATGTTGTCCTTAACGCCGATGGGAACACCTGCCAGAACAGAGCCTGCCTCGCCGCGATCAATTGCTTCCTGGGCCTTACGGGCATTTTCCTTTATCGTGTCCGCATCAAATTCTGTATATGCATTAATAAATTCCCTGTCACGGAAATTGCCGATGAGTGCTTCTGCGACCTCGGGTGCGGACAATTCTTTCCCTTTGATCTTCTTTCCAATCTCAACAGCAGTCATTTTTTCTATGTTCATGCTCTTCACCTCAATCAACAGTCTTAGGCACAACCGGGGTTTCGTCTGTATGTACGGGCGTATTTTCCAAAAGCTGTGCCCTGTCCATCGAATCATGGATCTCGTCTTCTCTCATTACGTTTGTCAATCCCTTGATCGAATTGCTTACCGATCCCGTGTCGATCGTGGAATTGATCTCATCCATGTAATTGAGGATCGAACTGAGTTCATTGCAAACAGACTCGATTTCATCTTCTGAAATCTTAAGTCGCGACAATTCGGCAACATATTCGGCCGTTTTTCTGTCAACTACCATTTTTACCTCCTTGAAAATAAAAAAACTTCCGTCCCAAATAATTGGGACGAAAGATGCCTCTCGTGGTGCCACCCAAATTCGATCATACATGTCATGATCCTCATTTGCCGAACTCTCGTATCGGAACACGGACGGTTCTACTCATACATAACAATACTTTCTTCCGCCAGCTCCGGGATGTTCTTCACCCGGTTTCCTGTGCCGCAATCCCAGCCTCTGCGACTCTCTGAAACATTTCACCGAACTACTCTTCCCATCATCACTCTTCAACAATATTTAATTTCCGTTACATAGTAGCCTATCGGGTTTTGTTTGTCAATGGTTTTTGGTGTCATTGGCGGTAGCTTGGGGTGGTCCCTTGGGGACGGGGGTTGGGTGTCATGGATGGTCCCTTGGGGACGGGGGTTGGGTGTCACCCATGACACCCAACCCCCGTCCCCAAGGGACCATCCTAAAAACTATTTTACTCTTTCTCTGAAAAACGCACATGTATCATCGTTACATTTCACGGCTTCTTCAAGCGCAATGTTACAATGAAAAACGTGATGAAGGGGATTGTCATTTGTTCCGTATAGGCGGTAGCAGAAAGGCACTCCGTTTTTAAAAAGTGCTTCCGTGATAACCTTGGAATCATTCTTCAGCTCATCCCCCACTGCAGTCATGACAAAAGCGGGTGGAAAAGAACCCGTAACATAATTTGCGGCTGCTGCCAGCTTTCTCTCGCCTTTTTTTCCGCCCTTTGCAAGTACCGTCTTCCTCACCCATCTGTCGACGATAAAATTACCGATAAGAATGTCATATTTGCCGCAGTTAAGCGCTACAGCATTCAAACGCATATCTCCCGGAATTGTAAAATCCATCTCGGGATATTCGGCTCCGAGCTTTTTTGCAAACACCGGATTTACGCAAATATTCGCGAATACCGTCACCAAATGCGCTCCCGCTGAGTCACCGGCCGCAAATATATTATTTGTGTCAAAACCGTATTTATCCGCATTGGCGAAGATCCATCTCGAAACAACGCAAATATCCACTATTTGCGCAGGATACTTAAATTCGGGTGCGAGCCTGTAAGAAGGATTCACCACCGCAAATCCGCGCTGCGCAAGGCTCATCGCATAGTACTGATATACCACCTTATCTCCGTATATCCAGCCACCGCCGTGCACGATCATGATAACCGGCAGCTTCTTCCCGGTTTCCGACTTCGGCCGGTAAACATCGAGAAGATTCCACTCGGGATGATCGCCGTACGGGATATCATCAACTCTTTCGATATCATCGGGTGTTTTAAAATTTGCGTCTCGCTTGCGATCGGATTCACCCCAGTCACTTCTCGTTTTTTTTACTATGTCTACCATATCCGTTCCTCCAAAGCCACGTTTCTGTCGGTTTTGGCTGCGTTATCGCAGATCGATCTTATCCATAATTTCACCGATCGTGTCGATTATATAGTCCGCCCCCGCCTCGGCAAGTTTCTCACGGCTCGCATTTCCGTATGTAACGCCTATAGTGCAAACGCCGGCATTCTTCCCCATCTGGATATCATACGGCATATCTCCGATTACGATCGTTTCATTTACGCCTATGCCGACATCTTTCATCGTCCTCAGCACGGGATCGGGATTGGGCTTTAGTTTCACGGTATCCTCGGCAGCCAAAAGATAGGAAAAGTATTCTCTCAGGTCATACCTTTCAAGAAAATCGAGCAACGACTTTCTGTTTCTCGAAGTTGCGATCGTAAGGACGATCCCTTTCTCTTTAAGCTCCCCGAGAACCCGGGTAACCCCCGGAAAAAGCGTCGGTGGCATTTCAAATTTTGCCTTATCGAAATTCGCCCTGTAATTCACAACACACTTGTCAAGCATCTCCTCAGTAAGTTCCGGATACATCTGCCCGAAACCGATCCTTGAAGAAAGCCCAATCGTGTCAGCGCACGCCCGTTCATCAGCCACCGGAAGTCCCAGCTGCC
The DNA here is from genome assembly GCA_024693545.1 of Lachnospiraceae bacterium. Taxonomy (GTDB): domain Bacteria; phylum Bacillota; class Clostridia; order Lachnospirales; family Lachnospiraceae; genus RUG11977. The sequence continues at coordinate 4,666 of JAILKT010000077.1, read as the reverse complement.
TCATCGTCTCCTGTTTAGCATAAACAATTGCCTTTTCAGTATCAAGTATCGTGCCGTCAAAATCCCAAATTATCAACTTTATGCTCATATTCTCAAATCTCCTGCTTTCTTGATGGTACCCTGGGGATGGTACCCTGGGGACGGGGGTTGGGTGTCATCGATGGTACCCTGGGGACGGGGGGTGGGTGTCATTTTTCATTTACATATTGTATTTCAGCGCGTTATGCCTTATAATGTCTTTATTGAAATTCTATATTCATAGGAGTGTATATGCCTAGAAAATCACGCATTATCAGCATGACCGGCATATATCACATTATACTTCGTTCTGTTAATCAACATATCATCTTTGAGGAAGATCCGGACTACCAAAAATTCCTTTTCATTTTATCAGATTGCAAGAAAAAGTATAATATCGATATTTATGCCTACTGTCTAATGGATAATCACATCCATCTGCTTCTTCATTCTTCGCCCGAGGAGTTACCGAGTTTTTTCCAGAGTTTCGGCGCCAGATTTGTGCTTTGGTATAATAAAAAGTACATGCGCACCGGCCACCTTTTCCAGGAGCGCTTCCATAGCGAGGCCGTTGAAAGCAAAGAATACTTCCTGACCGCTTTCAATTACATCCACAACAATCCCGTCAAGGCAAACATTTGCCGTTTTCCGTCCGACTATCGCTATAGCAGCTACAACGCATATTTTGGCGAAAAGAATCCGCTGGTCGACGTCTCATTTGCGTACGAAATTGCCGGCTCAAAATACTCTCTTCAATATTATATTGCCCACGAAGACTATTCAATCGAAATCCCCGGATTCGAAGGTGCTCCGCCCCGACTCAAGCGCTACATATCAGATGAAAAAGCGATCGAGATGTTCCGTTCGTTAACGAATATGTCATCAATTTCAACCGTTTCCGATCTTACCGTCAAACAAAGAAACATCTATGTTCGCGCGCTTAAGAAAAAAGGCTTAACGTTCAAGCAGGTTGCGCGTGTCTTCGACATCTCGGTTACCACGGCAAAGCGACTCTGTAAACTTTGACCCTCCACGTGGAAGCACCTGCGCTTTCCCGTCACTTTGATACGCGCTGTGTACCGGAGTGATCCAGAGGTCATTGTAGCAAAAGGACTGCATTTCTGCAGTCCTTATTATGACGCCCATATCAGAATGTTTAGTTTCAAATCTGCGTCTCAACCTTTAGCCGCTGAAAGATTCTTTTTGATCTTCTTGATCTCTTTGCTTGTCAGGCCGAGCGATTTGAAATACTTTTTCGCATATTTGGCAAGGTTCATCGACGACAGTTCTCTTTTTTTGTCTTTCTTCGTAAAGGTAAATACTGACTTAAGGGTTTTAGCGAGGTTTCCCGAAAGGATCGGCTCATAACGCTTATCATCCTTTGTTACACCGTAGTAGTTGTAGAATGAAACCATATAGTCGTCAGCTACTTCTTCATAACTTGCGCCCATCAGGCACTCAAGAAGTGCCGTCACAAATCCTGCGCGGTCCTTTCCTTCAGTGCAGTTTACGGCATAAACACCGGGATTCCCTGCAATGAAGCGCAGTCCTTCGGCAAGTTTTGCCCTGAAATCCTCCGATTCATAATCGGCCGTCATATCAAGCTCAATGCTCTTGATCGTCGAATAGTATGATTCTTCGTAGCCTTCATAACCCTTAGCTGTGTTCTCATCATCCGCAAGGTTGATCATAACTGTAACACCTGCTTTTTTGATTGCCGCGTCTGCATAAGCGTTACGGTTGTCCCTGGGATTGATCGGCGAAGATGTCCTGTACAGAACTCCTTTGCCCATACCCGTAGTTGTGACTTCACGGAAGTTTGCGAACTCTTCGTCGGAAAGTTTCGCATAATCTTCCCTCTCATTGGTGGAAGAAAGCTTATGCAAAACATATTCATTATAATATCCGCCGGCTTTCTTAAGCGAGATTTTGAATTTCACGGGTTCTGTAACGCCCTCTGCCCAATTCCATGTAAAGCTGCCGTCTTCGTTGACGGTTTTTACGGCAATTCCGTTTGATGTAGCAAAATCGCCCATATTTACAGCGATGAAAAGATATTCCTGACCGTCGAGCGCGAACATCGCAGAGTCCCCCGAATCAATATCCGAGAAATTGCTCACAAAAGGCACGCTGATTGACGTCCCGAGAAACTTGACCTTTACTATATCACCGAATTCGTACCCTGCAGCAAGGAACTCTTCGCAGGTAACCGGAATCCCGACATTGCCGTATTTGCTGATATTGCCGGGCTGAGTTTCTGCTTTAAATGATTTGGGTTTATTAGCCTTAACAGCCGTCGTCACCTCGGAATCGGCCGCATAAGCGTTCTCATTTCCCACAGCCGGAATGATCAGCGCCCAAAAAAGGATGAATATAACAATCTTTGATAATATGGTGTTGCTTTTTAAATATTTCATTACTTTACTCCTTCCGTTTTTTATACGCTCGAATTATTATATCACAACTGTCAAAAAAACCAACATGATATGGTACTTTGGGGACGGGGGTTGGGTGTCATGGATGACACCCAACCCCCGTCCCCAAGGTACCATCACCCTCCGAAGCTCTCCACCATCTCCTGAAGTTCAAGGAAACGCTCCATCCTGCGTTCGATCAGGGCGTCTGTTTCTTCTTTTTCTTTGCTAAGCTCCATGAGTTTCGAGTAATCCGTAGATGCGCCTGCAATAAGGCCCTCCAGCTCCGCGCTCCGCGCCTCAAGCTTTTCGATCTCAGCCTCTATGTTGTCATATTCTTTCTGTTCGTTAAACGAAAGTTTTGTTTTCTCACGAGGTGCGCGGTACTTACCCTTTGCAGCAGCATTTGCGTCAGGAACCGCTAAACTGCCCTTACCACTGCCTGCTCCCGCGATGCTCTTTCCCGTACCCTCGCCGCTCTTCCTGCGGGCAGCCCAGTCCGAGTATCCGCCCTCGCTCTGAATCAGCGTCCCGTCCGGCCCAAACGCAAATATCCTCGTCACAACCCTGTCAAGAAAGTACCTGTCATGGCTGACCGTAATGATAATACCCGCAAATTCGTCGAGATAGTCCTCCAGGATCCGCAGCGTCTGAATATCCAGGTCATTCGTCGGCTCGTCAAGAATGATGACGTTCGGATTGTCCATCAGCACCCTCAGCAGATAAAGCCTTCGCTTCTCGCCGCCCGAAAGCTTCGCGATCGGCGCATACTGCATATCCGGCGTAAAAAGGAACCTCTCGCACATCGCCGACGCGCTGATCGTGCCGTCCGCTGTCGGGATATATTCGGCAACGTCCTTGACATAATCGATCACACGCTCATTCTCGCTGAGTGCCTCGTTTTCCTGCCCAAAGTACCCGATCCTGATCGTCTGCCCGATCTCTATCGTGCCCGTGTCCGGCCGCACATCCCCTGTGATGCATTTAAGGAGAGTCGATTTTCCGCATCCGTTGGGGCCGATTATCCCAATCCTGTCCAACTTCGAAAACGCATATGTGAACGCTTTAAAAAGCACCTTTCCCCCATATTCCTTGGAGATGCCGTCCATAATGATCGTCTTGTTGCCCATCCTCGTCGGAAGCGAGCTCAACGTAACAAATCGTTCTTCCTCCGGACGCTGTCTGTCACGAAGCGCCTCAAAGCGCTCAATGTGCGCCTTCTGCTTTGTCGAACGCGCCCTCGCCCCGCGAAGCATCCACGCCAGATCTTTTCTGTATAACGAAGCCGCCTTTCTCTCTGCCGCCTTTTCGTAATCGAGCCTCTGCTGCTTAAGTTCGAGAAAACCCGAATAATTCGACTCATATCGATAAACGCTCGACCTGTCGATCTCAAGTATCTTGTCCGTAACCTCGTCGAGGAAATACCTGTCATGTGTGACCATAAGGATTGCGCCCTTAAAGCCTTTGAGGAAATTTTCAAGCCACTCGATCATCTCGGAATCGAGGTGGTTCGTCGGTTCGTCGAGGATCAGCAGGTCCGACGGCGTCATGATCGCCGCAACAAGCGCAGCCCTCTTCTTTTGCCCGCCCGAAAGGATCGATGGGTTACACTCAGGGTCATCGATCCCGAATTTCGCAAGCGTCGCCTTGATCTCGCCCATCTTGTCCCAGTGATCGCCGCCCGCGTAAATCTTGTCCGTAATGTTCTCAAGAAGCGTTCTGCTCATGTCGAACAACGGATTTTGCGGCAGATACGAAACCCTAAGGCTGTTCGTCATAACAACCTTCCCGCTGTCCGGCTCCACAAGCCCTGCAACGATCGAAAGAAGCGTCGATTTTCCGGTTCCGTTTGTTCCTACAACGCCTATCTTATCAGTGTCGCTGATTCCGACCGTCACGCCCGCGAGCACCGATTTGGACATATATGATTTTGATACATTTTCAACATTTAAAATATTCATACCTTATTCCTTTTGACATTTTCCCACGTGAAAGAAGTGATCCCCAACGCAGACGGTTTTGTCATAACCCCCACTGAGGAAAACATTTTGTATCATTATATACAATTTTCAGCCGATTTGAACATAGTGTTGTGTCCAAAAAAACCTCCGTCTTTATAAGCGGAGGTTTTATCTAAACCGGACGGTTTTCCTGTTTCCCGTATCAGGGCAGGAATTTTCCCGAAGCAAGATAGATGTCGTACCACTCCTTATGGGTAAGTTCTGCCTTGCATG
>JAILKT010000054.1 GCA_024693545.1 Lachnospiraceae bacterium | reverse complement strand
CGAGACCTTCTGCGACAAGGCGGCCGAGTGCGGTCACAGATCGTTTGTGATCATGGCGGGAGCGCTTGATGGACAGAGTCTTGAAATAGAGAAGCTTTCTCACGAGGATGTAACGGGTGTCGGCTATGGTATTTGTACTTTTATACCGAACGGAGATGACGGGGAACGCCGATTCCTCGCAAAAGAACTACGGAAAACGGAAACAGAGCTTGAAAAGAAAAAAGATGCCTCTGACGCCTATGTGAAACTTGCCCGCGAATCTGCCGAATTCTTCGTTAAAAACGGAAATATGATGAATGTTCCCGATTGGGTACCCGATGAACTAAGAAATAGCAGGGCAGGAGCATTTGTCTCGATACACAAGTTCGGGAGACTCAGAGGATGTGTCGGAACATTTCTTCCGACAACAGACAATCTGGCACAGGAGATAGTGCGAAATGCGGTAAGTGCAGTCTCTGAGGACAACAGGTTTGACCCTGTTGAAGAGGAAGAACTTCCGTGGCTTGATATTAACGTTGATGTCCTTACCGAACCGGAACGCATTGAATCCGAGAATATGCTTGATGTTAAAAAGTATGGAGTGATCGTTGAATGCGGCAGAAGGCGCGGACTTTTACTTCCCGACCTCGACGGAGTCGATACCGTCCCGCAGCAGATCTCGATCGCAATGAGAAAGGGCGGAATCGCACCGGGAAGCAATATCAACCTTTACAGGTTTGAAGTGAAGAGACATTATTGAGAGAATAGGCAGGAAAGATCCCTGTAAAGATCGCGCGGAACGATCGGATAGGGATATGAAAAATGACGGTAAGACATAAATATAGGGTGACGCGCAAACCGACGTCACCCTTTTTGATATGTAGTCATCCATTTAAAATGTTATCTTAGGTTAAAAAATAGTTACCGATAAGTCCGTCAGCGATCATTTCTTTGTGATCTTTGTGATATGAGGATTTACACCGTTGTACCAGTAAAGGAAGCCCTCTGCATCGATGGTGTCGCCGACCTTAAGTCCTTCGACTGCCTTATAAACTTCTGTGTCGTTGCCGCAAAGATATGACTCAACGGTGAATGTGTATGTGTTTCCGCCGACCGAAACATTGAAGTAAAGGTCGCTGTTGTCATCGTGAGAACCCGAACCGTCCCAGTTATAAAGGAAAGCACTTCCGTCTGCCTGAGCCTCTACCTTGAGACCTTTGAATGAAGCAAACATGTTCTGCTTCTTGATGAGATCTGCGGAAGAGAGAAGGGAAGTAACATCGGTAGGTTCTGCTATGTAGCTGCCTTTTTCAATCTCGAATGTTGCATCGATGATCTCAACTTCGCCGGACCATTCTGCTTTGTGACCGGTTACTTTGATCTTTGTTCCTGTAGTGAGCTTGTCATAATCTTCTTTAGAACAAGGCATGCTGTAAAGGAAGTAAGCACCGTCTCCGTCCTGTGTGTAGATCGTTGCTGTGTCCTGCCACCATCCCTGCTTTGCCTGAACATATGTCTCAACCACAACTTCCGAATCAAGAGCAGCTTCGCTGTACTCTTTGTAGGTCATAACGCCTTCACTTTTTTTCGAAGGATCTTCAGAGCTGCAGGCTGTAACACTGAGCACCATGACAAGTGCGAGCATGAGTGAAATGAATTTTTTCATAAAATCGTCTCCTTTGATGATCACCACAAGCGGCTGTCGCCTGTGACATTAATATGCTGAATATTATATCTTCCGATTACATTAATAACAATAAGTTTTTTATGCCGTATTGTCAAATACCTGCCGTTATGAACTTCAACATGTCGCTTTACAGTATTGTCAAATACCTGCCGCTATGAACTTCAACATGTCGTTTTACGGTATTCTCAAATACCTGCCGTTATGAACTTCGGCGTGGCGTTTTACGGTATTGCATGCAGGCATCTTCCCGATAAATGCGGGGGATGATTACGAATGCGGAGGATCATTTTTTGGATTTCTTTATAAATGACCGTATCCCGTAGGCTATCAGCAAAAGCCATACTGCGCAAAGTATTGTGATCAGGACTTTTGAGGCAGTCGGAAGACCTTCGCTGAGCCCGCCGGTCGAAGAACCGGAGCTACTGTTGTTTGATTTGAGTCGGTCGAGCCTGTAAAGGGAAGTGATGTCTTTTTCGAGCTTTTCCATATAGGCGGCATCGACGGTTTCGCCTCTTCTCACAGATTTAGCAACATTTTCGATCATCTGTCCCGATGCGTCCCTGACCGATGCCGAACCGCTGAACACAGGCGTTACAAAGGTGTTCTCGATATTGTCAAGCAAAAGCTTTGTTGCTTTAAGCTTTATATCGTAATATTCTTTGTTGTTTTCGCCTTCTCTCGAAAGATAGTCCAGGTATTCGCGGCTTTGATGTGCCTTGGTCGTCACGGGGATATACCCTTCCGTTTCCGCATAGGCGTTCTGAACATCATTTGTCAGCATATACTGCGCAAATATCCATGAGGCGAGAACTTCCTGGGGATCCGCTTTGTTAAAAATACATATCGAAGGCCCCTGGGAGATCATTTTAGGATCATTGGGATCGCAAAGAGGGATCGTGCGGACGACTGTCTCGAAGTCTACAAACATATCTTCGGCAATGTCGGAAAGCGGGGCTTTTGAGCCCATCCAGGTCGATCCGGCCGTTGAGTCGATCGCAAATATGCACTGCCCGGCGTTGAGGAAATTTGCGGGATAGCTTGAAATCTTGAAAGTAGAGAAAGCGCCGTTTTCGACATGCTTTTTTATCTCATAAAGAAAATCAAACGTATCGTTGTTAAAGATCAGAATATCCCCGTCGTCAGTTGTATATCCCGCATTTTTTTGAGCGAGATACTGGATCATCATGTTGTCGGTTGATTTGTATATGAAGGGGATCATAACGTTCTGACCGTTTACGGCATAGGTTCCGTCGGGGTTCTTCGCGGTCGCGGCATCGGAAACCTCCCATATGTAGTCCCATGTCAGAACATCGGGAACCTTGTAGCCGAGTGCCTCGACATATGTTTTATTTATGTAGCAGGCCTCTGTCGAACGCATATATGGTATGGCGTAGTATGCACCGCCGATCTTGCATTCTTCGAGAAATTTGGAAACGATCTCCGAACGTGACGGCGAGTCGAAACGGATCTCACTTCCGGCGAGACCGTAACGGGGATCGGCAAAAAGCCCGTCAAGCGGCACAACAGTGTTGGCACCGCTCATATATGTCGCTATGTGATCGGGATAGGTAATGCAGACGTTCGGTGTTGTATTTGTCGAAATGTTTGTGATCACGTCGTTGTAGATCCTGCCGTAATCGGTATAAAGACGTATCTTTATGTGAATGTTCGGGTAAAGCGTTTCAAAGTCTTTTATGGCTTTGTTGTAGATATCTGTCTGGGTTTTATTTGTATCGTTCTTAGCCCAGAACGTGATCTCATAATCCCGCGACTCGTCAAAATCCCCGGGAAGCACAAATTCATCGTTACCGCGTCTGCCGTGACAGGCTGTCAGCAGCGAAAAGCAGGCGGTGATCATGGCGAATGCCATAATAACAGATGCAGCCTTTTTAAGGACTGAAAAAAGCGAAAAACGTTTCGTCTTTGATGCGCTCACGCACATGCTCGAAGAAGTTTTCATCCTTTGGTACCTCCTCTCGAAACGCCGGCCATGATCTTTTTTCGGAATATAAGGAAGAGGACTATGAGCGGCAAGGAGATCACTACAACGGCAGCCATCATTGCCGGGATGTTTTCACGCCCAAATCCGTTTTCGCGTATTTCCTGTATTCCGTTTGATACAAGGTAGTAATCCGGATCGTCGGTGACAAGACGCGGCCAGACATAAGAATTCCAGCATTCTATTACTTTTAATATAACTATGGTCACAAGCGTGGGCTGGGAGATGGGGAGCATCACGCGGACGAGGTACTTGAAATCCGATGTTCCGTCGACTTTTGCAGCCTTATAAAGCTCTTCGGGGATCGATTCGAAGTTTTCCTTGAGCAGGTAGATATAAAACACTGATGTTACAGAAGGAAGGATAAGGCCTGTAAATGTGTTTCTGAGTCCGAGGTCGGTGATAGTGACATAATTTGTGATGATGACCAGCTCATTCGGTATCATCATGAGGGAAAGGAAAAGTGCAAAAAGTACATTCTTGCCTCTGAAATCCATTCTGGAAAACGCAAATGCAGCAAGGATGATGACTACCATCATGATGATCGTGGTGCATAACGTAAATATGAGGGTATTCAGGAAATATCCGCCGAGAGGAACGGCGGTAAAAGCTTCGGAGTAATTTTCGAGCGTCGGGCTCAGGGTGAAAAGCTTCGGAATGTATTCGGAGTTATAGGCGCTGTAGCCTTTTATACTGGTAAGGATCATCCAGTAAAAAGGGAAAAGCACCATAAGACCCCACAGGGAAAGAAAGGCATAAATGATCACATTTCTGATCAGCTTTCTGTTTTTTGCTTTTTTCTCGATCTTGTCGTAGTTGTTTTGATCTGTCATGGCATGTCCTTTTTCTTACGTCCGGGGTTTACCGCCCGGAGCTTTGCATCGGTTACACTTTATAATGAAACGATCGTGCCGGGGATACCGGCTTTTTTATCAGAACAGTCTGCTCTTTTTACTGAGCAGGAGGTTTATAAGCGTTATCGTAAATACGATCGCAAACAATATGATCGCCGCCGCGGAAGCAAATGACGGGTAGCCGCCGCTGTTACCGTAGAGCATGTCATATACATATCCGACAATGGTGTTCATGCCGGCTGCATTAAGGTCGGTTCCGAACAGTGCAACCTCGTCGCTGTATGCTTTGAAGGCGCCGATAAATCCGGTTATAACGAGATAGAAGATCATCGGTGCGATCATAGGGAGCGTGATCCTCGTGAATATGCGGAAACCGCGTGTGCCGTCAACCTTTGCGGCTTTATAAAACGTATCGTTTACCGATGCGAGAGCGGAAGTGAGTATGAGGATCTTGAACGGCAGAACGATCCATATCGTGTAGAGGCACATAACGAGCATTTTAGCCCAGTAGGGACCGCTTATGAAGTCGACTGACTCACCGCCGAAAGCATTTATCAAAAGATTGACCATACCGTCGGAGTAGGCGGTCTTTTTGAAAAGGATCATAAAAGCAAGGCCGACGGCTAGTGTGTTTGTTACGTAGGGGAGAAAATAAACCGTCTGAAACAGATGACGAAGCTTTGATATTTTACTCAGGCCAAGCGATATCAAAAGCGCAAATCCCGTAGAGAGAGGAACGGTGATGATAACGATTATGAATGTGTTCTTAAGCGCCTGAGTAAAGTACGGATCGCGAAGAACGTATGAAAAGTTGTACAGCCCCACGCCGGAGTAGGTCTGTGACGCAAAATTGTATCCCTCTTCAAACGAATATACGACAACGTCTATGAGAGGATAGATAGTAAATATTCCCAGGAACAAAATGGCCGGCAAGAGATAGAGCCAGGCCTTTAAGTTGTTTTTCATATACTGAACGGAATCCTTTCTTCTGTTGTGCTGTTAAAAAGAAATACCTTTGAGGGTTTAATGTCGAAACGGATATCCGAAAGCGATGTATCAACCTTGGTTTCGGAGCTTATTATCGCCCTGAGGCTCTGACCGATAAAACTTTCATTGGAAGCGACTACGCTGGAATCACGCCCCATTACTTCATGGGCGATAAGCCTGCAGCAAAGCTTTCCGTTATCGTCAACGATGAAGCCTTCCGGACGGATCGCTACATAGACGTCGCCGTCGGAAGGACCTTTGATATCGAGGATCTGATCGTCTCCGATAAAGAGTTTGCCGTTACTTATTCTTCCCTTAAATACATTGATCGCGGGAGTGCCGAGAAACTTTGCGACGAAAAGGTTGCCGGGTTCGTCATAGACTTCCTGAGGCTTTCCGATCTGCTCCACAACGCCGTCCTTCATTACAACGATCATGTCGGAGATGCTCATCGCCTCTTCCTGGTCGTGTGTAACGAATACAGTTGTGATACCGGTCTCTTTTTGTATTCGCCGCAGCTCCTCACGTGTCTGAAGACGAAGACGGGCATCGAGATTTGACAGAGGCTCGTCAAGGAGCAGGACGTGAGGCATTTTGACAAGTGCACGCGCGATCGCAACACGCTGCTGCTGACCGCCCGAAAGCTCTGAAGGTCTGCGCTCCATGAGCTCGTCGATCTGAACGAGGCGGGCGGCCTCAAGAACCTTTTCTTTCATTTGCTCTTTGGTGAGTTTTTTGTCACCGCGGAAGTTTTGCAGGGGAAACATGATATTCTGCTCTACCGTTAAATGAGGATAGAGGGCATAGTTTTGGAAAACCAATCCGACACCTCTGTCTTCGGGCGGGAGACCGGTTATGTCGTTGTCGCCGAAGAATATCTTTCCTTCGGTGGGCTTTTCAAGTCCGCTGATAAGATTAAGGGTTGTGCTTTTTCCGCAACCGGAAGGACCCAGAAGGCCGATCATTTTGCCATCGGGTATTTCGAAAGTAAAATCATTTACCGCAACGACAAAGCCGCCGATTTTTTTGTTGCGGTTTGGGAATTTTTTTGTGAGATGATCGAGAACTATTTTCATAAATCGCCTTTCGGAAATATATCGGTTTCCGCGCTGCAGAGAAAATGTCATGTTCCGCGGTATTGCGCGAAATCCTTTTCTTTTGTTTTCTTTATATAAAGAGTTTAGCAGATTAAGAAATACAGTACCATATTTTTGATACGTTTTTTCAATTAAATATAATATGGGTGTTGACATTTAAAAACTATAGTGGTATCTTGTTTTTAGATGTTAGCACTCTATTTACTTGAGTGCTAACAGAACGAAAAGGGAGGAGCTGCATGGAAACAGACAGGCTTGATTCACGTAAAATGGCAATTCTTAATGCTATTATCAGGAACTACCTTGAGACAGGTGAGCCGGTTGGATCGAGAACCATTTCGAAATTTACCGATCTGTCACTGAGCTCCGCTACTATCCGTAATGAGATGGCCGACCTCGAAGAACTCGGTTACCTTGTGCAGCCGCATACATCGGCAGGGCGTATTCCTTCCGATAAGGGATACAGGCTTTACGTCGATAAGATGATGGAAGAGAAGGTTGAGGAAGTCAACAACATGAAAGAAGTCCTCGATCAGAAAGCCGACAGGATTGAAAATCTTCTTAAGAAGGTTGCCAAGCTTCTCGCGGTGAATACAAACTATGCCTCCATGATCACGACACCGAAGTACCGCAGCAGAAAGCTTAAATTTATCCAGCTTACAAATGTTGATGATGAACATCTGCTCGCAATTATCTTCCTTGAGGGCAATATCCCTAAGAATAAGGTGATAGAAGCGGATCACAGATATGAAGAGTCGGTGCTTCTTAAGTTAAATATAGTACTCAATTCCCTGCTTCAGGATCTCGATCTTGAAGAGATAAACATGAACATTATCCAAAAGATCAAGGAACAGGCAGGTGAGGACAGCGCCCTTATAGGACGTGTGCTTGATGCGATCGCCGAAGCGATCCGTGAAGAGGATAACATCGAGGTATATACAAGCGGAGCAACAAATATCCTCAATTATCCGGAACTTTCGGGTGACGACAGTGCCAGGAAACTTTTATACACACTGGAAGATAAGCAGGAACTTGCAGAACTTGTTGATGATAAGCTGTCAAGTGTTGATTCCGAGCACAAAAGAACAAAGGGAGATATTCAGGTTTATATCGGAAACGAGACTCCCATTGATTCAATGAAGAACTGCTCGGTAGTCACCGCCACATACGAAATAGAAGAAGGCGTGTACGGTAAAGTCGGTATCATTGGACCCAAGAGAATGGACTACGATAAAGTCGTAGGTACACTTAAAACGCTTATGACTCAGCTCGATGAGATATTCAGGAAAAAGTAGGGCACATAAAAAAAGAAAAATGTTTTGATGCCCTTGATCGCGAGAAAACCTGAAGCAGCGAAAACGCAGCTTCATGAAGAAAGGATAAGATAAAAAATGGCAGACAACATCAAGGAAAAACTACTTAAAGAATCGATTGATGCTGCCAAGGCTTCCGAAAACGGTGCGGAGTATGCAGACCGTGAGGACGAGGTTATCGAGGAAAAGGACGTATCTGCAGATACGAAAACTCCCGATGAGGCCGAGGCACATGATGAGATAGATGAAAGTTCCGAAGATCGGGAAGCTCAAAAGGATTCCGAATCATCAGGAGAAGATGATAAGGAAAACGACGATGCAAAATCAAAGACCAAAGAAAAGAAGGGCTTCTTCGGTAAGAAGGACAAGAAAGACAAGAGAGATGAACAGATAAAAGATCTTAACGATCGCCTTCTGCGAAATCTTGCAGAGTTTGACAACTTCAGAAAACGTACCGAGCGTGAAAAAGCGCAGATGTTTGAGATCGGTGCGAAATCGATCATAGAGAAGATACTTCCCACGATCGATAATTTCGAGAGAGCGATTTCAGCGGTGCCTGATGAGTTAAAAGGTAACGCATATTGCGACGGAGTGGAAAAAATCTATAAGCAGCTCATGACAAATCTCGAAGAAGCGGGAGTCAAACCAATCGAAGCCCTTGGGGCGAAATTCGATCCCAACCTTCATAATGCCGTGATGCATGAGGACAACGAAGAATTCGGTGAAGACACGGTCAGCGCCGAACTTCAGAAGGGTTATACGTATCATGACAGCGTTATAAGACACAGCATGGTAAAGGTTGCAAACTAGCAGGCGGGATCGACAAAACATAGATATCCGCAGCGGGACGAGACAGTTCCCGTAAATATTCAACCTAAAAGATTTAGGTCAGACAGAGAAATCAGGAGGAAACTATTATGAGTAAGATTATCGGAATCGACCTTGGTACGACTAATTCGTGCGTAGCGGTCATGGAAGGCGGAAAAGCCGTTGTATGTACAAACACGGAAGGACAGAGGACTACCCCTTCGGTAGTAGCTTTTGCGAAGAACGGAGAAAGACTTGTCGGTGATGCGGCTAAGCGTCAGGCAGTTACCAATTCGGACAAGACGATTTCTTCGATCAAACGTCATATGGGTACCGACTTTAAGGTGACCATCGATGACAAGAAGTATACACCCCAGGAAATTTCGGCTATGATCCTTCAGAAACTTAAAGCAGATGCTGAAGCATATCTCGGCGAGAAGGTTTCCGAAGCAGTCATCACCGTTCCTGCATATTTCAATGACGCTCAGCGTCAGGCTACAAAAGATGCAGGCAAGATCGCGGGACTTGATGTTAAGCGTATAATCAATGAGCCTACGGCAGCAGCGCTTGCTTACGGTATTGATAATGAGAAAGAGCAGAAGATCATGGTATATGACCTCGGCGGCGGTACATTCGATGTTTCCGTTATCGAGATCGGTGACGGCGTTATCGAGGTCCTTGCAACTGCCGGTGACAACAGACTCGGCGGAGATGACTTTGATGACAGGATCATGAAATATATGATCGAAGATTTCAAAAAGAAGGAGGGCGTTGATCTTTCTCTCGACAAGATGGCTCTTCAGAGACTTAAGGAAGCAGCTGAAAAGGCTAAGAAGGAACTTTCATCTTCAACAACAACCAACATCAACCTTCCTTTCATTACAGCAACTCAGGACGGACCCAAGCACTTTGATATGGATCTTACACGTGCCAAATTTGAAGAACTTGTTTCCGACCTTATCGAAAGAACGGTTATCCCCGTACAGAACGCTCTTCGTGATGCAGGTATTTCGGCAAGCGAACTTTCGAAGGTACTCCTTGTCGGCGGTTCGACACGTGTTCCCGCTGTTCAGGAAAAGGTTAGGATGCTTACGGGACATGAGCCCAGCAAAACTCTTAACCCCGATGAGTGCGTAGCACTCGGTGCTTCGATCCAGGGTGGTAAGCTTGCAGGTGATTCAGGTGCCGGCGACATTCAGCTTCTTGATGTAACACCTCTTACTCTTGCGATCGAGACTCTCGGTGGTGTTGCAACGCCTATCATCAAGAGAAATACAACGATCCCTACAAGAGGTTCGCAGATATTCTCAACGGCAGAAGACAATCAGAGTGCTGTTGATATCCGTGTTACTCAGGGTGAGCGTCAGTTCGCTCGTGACAACAAGCTCCTCGGACAGTTCAGACTTGACGGAATCCTTCCCGCAAGACGTGGTGTCCCTCAGATCGAGGTTATCTTTGACATCGATGCAAACGGTATCGTTAATGTTTCTGCGGTTGATAAGGGAACGGGACGTGAGCAGCATATCACTATCACATCCGGCACAACGATGAGCGAGTCTGATATCGAGAAGGCTGTTAAGGAAGCTGCAGAGTATGAGACTCAGGATAAGAAACGTAAGGAAGCGGTTGATGCACGTAACGAAGCAGATTCGATCGTATTCCAGACCGAGAAGGCTCTTCAGGATGTAGGTGATAAGATCGCCGATTCCGATAAGAGCACTGTTGAGGCAGATATTGCAGCTCTCAAGGATATCCTTGCAAAGACAAATCCCGAAGCTATGTCCGAGACTGAAGTTGATCAGATCAAGGCAGCCAAGGAAAAACTTATGACTGATTCACAGAGCCTCTTCCAGAAGGTTTACGAGCAGGCACAGGCTGCCGGAGCACAGGGCCAGCCCGGACCTGATGCGGGAATGGGCGGATTTGACAGTCATCAGGGACCGGGTGCACAGGGTGGCAGTTCAAATCCTGATGATAATGTCGTTGACGCAGACTACAAGGAAGTATAAAATAAACAGGATACAGTACACGAAAAATAACCAAATTCAAATACTGCGGGTAACACCGCAGTATTTGATGGTTTTGGTTATAATGATGTGTATGTGAAGCTAGGAGCAGTTTTCAATGGCTGATAAAAGAGATTATTATGAAGTTCTCGGGGTCGCAAAGAATGCGACCCCTGAGGAGATTAAAAAGGCATATCGTGTTCTGGGGAAAAAGTATCATCCCGATGTGAACCCCGGCAACAAAGAGGCCGAAGAAAAATTCAAAGAGGTCGGTGAGGCTTACGCGGTACTCAGCGATCCCGATAAACGAAGACAGTATGATCAGTTCGGACATGCTGCCTTTGAACAGGGCGGCATGGGCGCAGGAGCAGGCGGCTTCGGCGGTTTCGGCGGCTTTGGCGATATTGATTTTACCGACATGTTCGGAGATCTCTTCGGAGGTATATTCGGAGGCGGCAGGAGCCGTTCGGGTAACGGTCCTTCCAAAGGAGCAAATCTTCATACATCGATCAGGATCACCTTTGATGAGGCGATGAAGGGTGTAGAGAAAGAAATCGAGCTTACCCTTAAAGAAGAATGTCCCACATGTAAGGGGAGCGGCGCGAAACTCGGAACAACTCCGCTCACATGTCCTAAGTGTAAAGGAAAGGGCCAGGTCGTTTATTCTCAGAATACTCTCTTCGGAATGACGAGAAGCGTTCAGGTATGTCCCGATTGCCGCGGAACCGGTAAGCTTATCAAAGATAAGTGCCCCGATTGCGGAGGAACGGGATATAAGAGCGTCAAGAAAACTCTTCAGATATCAATTCCTGCGGGCATTGACGACGGACAGAGCATTCGTCTGTCCGGTAAAGGCGAGCCCGGAACTCAGGGCGGCCAGAGAGGTGATCTGCTCGTTGAGATCAGAGTTCAGGATCATCCGATCTTCCAGAGAGACGGTGACAACATCTATTCGGTAGCACCGATGAGTTTTGCAACGGCTGCGCTTGGCGGAGATGTAAGGATATCTACGATAGACGGAGATGTTCTTTATGAAGTGAAGCCCGGAACGGCAACAGATACACGTATCAGATTGCGCGGTAAAGGTGTTCCTTCGATCAGAAACAAGAACGTCAGAGGAGATCATTATGTAACTCTTGTGGTTGACGTTCCCACAAAACTGACAAGCGAACAAAAAGATCTTCTTAAGAAGTTTGATGATTCGCTTCGCGGAAAGACCGGCGATGATTCGCCCAAAAAGAAAAAGCGTCTGTTTTAACAATTAAAAGAAAAGCGTCTTTGGTAACAACTTGAAAAGGAAAAAATATGACACAGAAAGCGAAAAGCAGTATCTTTATAGTTATTATTTCAGCAGTGCTTCTTACCATCATAGGATGTTCTGCAGTTGAAAGCAAAGAAAAAGAGCCGATCGGGGAAGCGATTACGACATCTGTGATCGAAGATCCCGAACCGACTCTTTCACCTACACCCACCCCTGTTATAGATATGGCGGAGGGTACTTATGATATAAATGAGATGCCTCTTTTTGCTATCGGCGGTACCGAATATGTACCTTTTTCGTTAGAATTTGAACAGATCGGTTCGGAAAAAGCCGATGGAACTCCGGTTGTGATCGAAACTGAAGAAACTGAAACGGAAGAAAACGAAGACGGGGAAGAAGCATCCGATGAGGATGCAGAAGACGCCGAAGACGAAGACGACGAAGAAGACAAAGAAGACGAAGAAAACGGTGATGAAGAGTCGGAAGAAACGGAAGACTCCGAAAAAATCTACAATACCTATAAGATCACCCTTAAGAAAGGACTGAAGTTCGACGACGGTTCGATCGTAACAGCCGATGATGTTATGTACAATATCCTGGCTCATTCCGTTAAGGGGTATAACGGTGATTACAACCTCAGCAGTCTTGACATTCCGGGGATGAGGGAATTTTATACCCAGGTTCCGGCCGAAGAGCGTGAAAAAGTGGAGCGCATCATCGAAGCCGGCGGATTTAACGCTGAGGAAGAAAAATATCCTGAAATTGAAGGTATCGACCCCAAGGAACAGGATGATGTCTGGGGATGCTATGATGAGGCAGGCGTCAGATTCGCTCAGGATATAATAGATTACGTCAATTCAAATTATGCGCTTAACGCCTATGTTAACGCGTTTATGTCCGGCTACCTTACATATGCCAAGGTTGAGGCGAGCGAGAGTTTAAAGACGGCATTTGCGTTTATAGTTTGGGGATACGGAAGGGCAAAGAATCCTTATAACTACAGAAAGAATACACTGACAACCGTTTCCGGCAAGGTGTACGAGCTCGACAACGAAGAGATCGGAGCAATGGAGCTTTGGGAAGAGATCAAAGAATACTATAACGGAGACTTATCCGATGAAGGTATCGATAATGATAAGAATCCGGGCGGAAAAACGATCGAAGAGCTTTTGGCGGAGACGTACTTTGAGAAACAGGATTATTCCGTAAAGAGTATAAAGGGTATCCTCAGCGGAATTACACGTGATAACAATAATGATGAAAGAGAGTGCATTTATCTTACTCTTTCGAGTGAAGACAATATAAACGATTTCAATTTCTTTTTGACTAATCCAAAAGACTATGAGAGCACCGGTGTGCTTAACGATCCCGAAGTGATCATAGAAATGGAAGAGGAAGAAGGCGAAGAAGGCGCGGAAGGCGAAGAAGGCGCAGAAGTTGAAGAGACGGCGGAAGGATCGGATGCTTCACAAGACGGAGGTGAGCAGTAATATGAAATGGATAAAACTGACTCTCAATACTACGACCGAAGCGCTTGATTATTTCGGTGTGATCGCCATGGACCTTGAACTTGAAGGCTTCGAGGTTGAAGATAATGTACCGCTCAGTGAAGAAGACAAGAAGAGAATGTTTGTCGATATTCTCCCGACGATCAAACCCGATGACGGAACGGCACGCGTCAGTTTTTATGTGCCCGAGGGGACCGATACCGAAAAGCTTCTCGAAGACATAAAGAGAGAAACACAGGAATACGCAGGTGTTTGTGACTTCGGTGAAATGACATATGCCGTTGATACAACAGATGAATGTGACTATATAAATAACTGGAAGAAGTATTTTAAATCATTCAGAGTCAATGATCGTTTAGTCGTCAAGCCTACCTGGGAAGACAAGGCACCTATGGCAAAGGACGGCGATATCATTATTGAGATAGATCCGGGAATTGCATTCGGGACGGGAGCTCATGAGACAACAAAGCTTTGCCTGAACGCTATGAGCAAGTACCTGAAAAAAGGTGATATGTGCGTTGATATAGGATGCGGCAGCGGAATCCTTTCGATCGCATCAATACTTTTGGGTGCAGGAAAGACGTTTGGTTTCGATATAGATGACAGTGCGTCGAGGATCTCGGTGGAAAATGCAAAGGTAAACAGGATATCGGCGGAATACAGGGAAAGCATTGATGGCTGCGATCCGGATAAAATTGAGGACGGAACGATACTTTTTGCAACCGGGAATCTGCTCGCCTCCGAGGATCTGCCGGGGTCTCTCGAAGGGTGTAAGTTTGACTATACGGTAGCAAACATACTTGCCGATATTATCATCCCTCTCACACCGTATGCGGCAAAGCTTACAAAACAAGGCGGATATATCACCTGTTCGGGAATACTTACAACCAAGGAAGAGTCTGTGGCCAAAGCCCTCCGCGAAAACGGATTTGAGATCGTCGAAACGGAACGTATGGGTGAGTGGTCGGGAATAACGGCTAAACGTCTGTAAAAAGCCGTACGGATCGGTGGCGGATATTACGGATATAAAACGTTAAAACAACACGGAGAAAAGGATGCAGCATTTTTACATTGACCGTGAGATCGTTCCCGGAGAGCAGATCGGGCTTTCGGGTGATGATCATAATCACATTAAAAATGTTCTTCGCATGAAGCGCGGAGAGAAGGTCGTGATCAACGACACAAAGGGAATCTCGCATATATGTGCCCTTGCCGGTTTCGGCGAGGGCTGTTCTTACTTTGACGAGGAAGAAAGTTTTCGCTGTGAAACGGAACTTCCGGCAAAGACTGTTCTTTATCAGGGAATCCCCAAAAAAGACAAAATGGATCTTATCATAGAAAAGGCCGTAGAACTCGGATGTTCACGTATAGTTCCCGTGATGACGAAACGCGTGATCGTTAAGATTGAGGATGACAGGAAAGAAGCCAGGAAACTGGAACGATGGAATGCGATATCGAAAAGCGCGGCCATGCAGTCCGGAAGAGGAGTCATACCTGTGATCGACAGGGTGATGAGCTTTGGGCAGGCTCTTGAGGATTGCAAAAAACTTGATAAGGTCCTTATACCTTACGAAGAAAGTGAATCGATCGGATGCACCATGGAAGGCTCGAGGGAAGTCATTAAAGGGCTCTCGGGAGCAAAGAGCATCGGGATATTTATCGGACCTGAGGGTGGTTTTGAAGCATCCGAGGTGGAAGAAGCTATGAAGGCGGGGGCTATACCCGTAAGCCTCGGTAAACGCATACTCAGGACCGAAACGGCCGGACTTGCGGCTCTTTCGATAATAATGTTTGCGACGGAGCCCTGATAAAGCGAGGAGAAAGATCAATGGACATATATCTTGACAATGCCGCTACCACCCGTGTATGCGAAGAGGCCGCAAAGGCTGCCCTTGAGGCAATGCAGACAGACTACGGCAATCCGTCGTCGAAGCATATAAGAGGACTTGATGCGGAAAAACTTATAAAGAATGCGGCAAAAACAATAGCCGATACGCTTGATGTAAAGCCGGGGGAGATCGTATTTACATCAGGCGGGACAGAATCCAACAATATGGCCCTGATAGGGGCGGCGCTTGCGGCAAAGCGCAGGGGAAACCATGTGATCGCATCGGGCTACGAGCATGCATCTGTTTATAATACACTTCTGTCACTGCGTGATTTCGGATTTGAGGTTGAATTTGCACCGGTAGATGAACTCGGACATGTCAAAATCCCCGAACTGCTTGATATGATCAGACCGACGACTGTGCTTGTGTCTGTTATGTACGTTAATAATGAAGTGGGGTCTGTGAATGATATTGCTTCGATATCGCAGGCGGTACACGGCAAAGGAAAGGATATCGTTTTTCATTGTGATGCTGTTCAGGCTTACGGTAAGTATGTTATATCGCCGGTCAAGCTCGGAATTGACCTCATGAGCGTTAGCGGACATAAGATAACGGCGCCCAAAGGAAGCGGGTTCCTCTATGTCAGGGAAGGCGTCAGAGTGAGACCTCTTATATGGGGCGGTGGACAGCAAAAAGACAGACGATCGGGAACGGAAAATGTTCCCGCGATAGCGGGACTTGCCGCGGCGGCCCGTCGATACTATAATGAACGACGTGAAGCCACCGAAAGACTCTATGAGTTAAAGACACGGTTTGTCAATGAGCTCAGGAGTGTCGATGGAGCTCATGTGAATGCCGTAAAACCGGAAGAAGACGGATCGTTCAGTGAGAGCGAAGTGCGTAAAACGGCGCCTCACATAGTCAGCGCTGCCTTCGAGGGAACCAGAGCCGAGGTTCTGCTGCATGCGCTCGAAGAGTCGGGGATATTTGTGTCGTCGGGTTCTGCATGTTCGAGCAATCATCCCGGTATAAGCGGTACACTCAGGGCAATCGGGGTAAAAAAGGAACTGCTTGATTCGACGCTCAGATTCAGTTTCGCATTTACGACCACGAGCGAAGAGCTTGATGAGACTGTCCGCGTTCTCAAGCAGCTGGTTCCGTTTTATGCAAGATTTGCGAGAAAATAGAAGCAGCGCGGATGAGCGTTCGCGACAGCCGGAGCGGGAAGTGAAAGGAACAGAAAAGGTATGATATACAGAGCATTTTTGATCAAATACTCGGAAATAGGAATAAAAGGCAAAAACAGATATGTTTTTGAGGATGCCCTTTGCGCAAGGATAAGAGAAAACCTTTCGCGTGTTGCGGAAGGCTTTGAGGCTGTCAGGGAACAGGGAAGGATCTTTTTGTCCTGCCCGGAAGATTATGACTACGACAGAACAGTCAGAGAACTGAAGAAAATCTTCGGCATTTGGGCAATCTGCCCCGTCAGGGTGATAGAGGACAACAGCTTCGACAGCCTTACGCAGGCGACGGGGGATTATGTTGAAGAGATATACGGTGATAAGGAGATAACATTTAAGGTCGAAGCAAGACGTGCAGATAAGCGTTATCCCATCGAATCACCGAAGATTTGTTCCGATATGGGTGATTATCTGCTCAAAAGGTTTAAGAATCTTAAGGTGGATGTCCATGATCCGGAGGTCAGGATACACGTTGAGATCCGTAATAACGCCTATGTGTACTCGGAAACCATTCCGGGCCCGGGCGGGATGCCTGTGGGTGCAAACGGAAAAGCGATGCTTCTTCTTTCGGGGGGCATTGACAGCCCGGTTGCGGGATATATGATCGCAAAAAGAGGAGTCACGGTAGATGCCGTATATTTCCATGCACCGCCCTATACAAGCGAGAGAGCGCTTCAAAAGGTTGTTGACCTTGCGCAGCTGATCAGTGCTTATACGGGACCCATTAGGCTTCATGTTGTCAACTTTACCGATATTCAGCTTGATATTATCGAGAAATGTCCGAGAGACGAGCTTACCATCATCATGAGAAGGTATATGATGAGGCTTGCGGAGCATTTTGCACGCGAATGCGGATCGCTCGGTCTTGTTACGGGCGAAAGTATCGGGCAGGTTGCAAGTCAGACTATGCAGAGCCTCGCTGTGACAAATGCCGTATGCGAGATGCCTGTATACAGACCGCTCATTGCATTTGACAAACAGGATATAATTGATATTTCCGAGAAGATCGGAACATACGAAACTTCTATAGAGCCTTACGAGGACTGCTGTACGATATTCGTTGCAAAGCATCCCGTAACAAAGCCTCTTTTGCATGTTATAGAAAAGTCGGAGAGAAAACTTGAGGGCACTGTAGAAGAACACGTAGCAAAGGCAATAGAGAATGTGAGGATCATAAACGTTACAAGCAGCAGGATTTATGATAAAGGCACCCCTTATGCGGCCAAAGAGGAGTAGAGCAGAAAAAAGCAGTATGCTTAAAGCATACTGCCGGTATTCTCAAGTCGTAAATGCGAGATTCACGCTGCCGCCATCAAACGATGTAAGGCTTAAGTGCAGCGAGGATATCGTCGATGTTATCGGATGCATGAATGTTAAGGTCGATCGGCTTTGAAAGATCAAGGCTGAAAATACCCATAATAGATTTAGCGTCGATAACATATCTGCCTGAAACCAGGTCAAAATCAGAATCAAACTTAGTAACGGCATTAACAAATGACTTTACCGCATCGATTGAGTTGAGATTAATCTTTACTGTTTTCATAAAATCACACTCCTTTGTATCAAAATATAGTATTTATGAGTACAGTATAATGTTAAATGCTTTTTTGTCAAGCAAAAACAATGTAAAGACTTTGTAAGAAACAATATACACCGTCTGCAGGCGGTGAGCGAGAAGGGCTGCGGTGAAAGCGGCCTCTGATGTGAAAGGACAACCGAATGGACGAGCAAAAATCTGTCATTCAAGGGAAAAAGGTTGCGTTTTATACGCTCGGGTGTAAGGTTAACGCCTATGAAACGCAGGCTATAAGAAGAACTCTTGAAGAAAAAGGTGCCGTTATAGCCCGGGAAGACGAGGAGGCGGATATTTACGTTGTAAATACCTGCTCGGTTACGGGGATCGCCGATAAAAAATCAAGACAAACCGTCCATCATGTTATGAAACTGAGCGAAGATGCGCTTGTTATTGTAACGGGATGCTATGCGCAGTCGAGCGGAGGAGCCGACCTTGCCGGTTCAGACCGTGCGGTCGTGATCGGCAGCAATAGTAAGGATGAGATCGTAAATGCGATAGAAGCATGGTTTGAAGACGGAAAGTGTGATACAAGGATTACGGATCTGTTTAAGGATAAGCGTTATATGGATCTGAAAATAGACGGATTCAATGATAAAACGAGGGCTTTTATCAAGGTTGAAGACGGCTGCAACCAGTTCTGTACGTTTTGTATCATTCCCTTTACAAGGGGAAGGGTACGTTCGAGAAGTATAGAGGATACAGTCGAAGAGATCGAAGAGCTTGCGCGAAACGGCTATAAAGAAGTTGTTCTGACTGGAATTCATCTTTCTTCATACGGACGTGAGAACTATGAAAAAAAGGAAGAGTTTCCGTACGGTCCGCTCCTTGAGCTGATAAAGAGATCCGCTTCGGTTGAGGGAATAGAAAGAGTCAGACTCGGAAGCCTTGAGCCGAGGATAATAACAAAAGACTTTGCAGAGGAACTTGCCGGAATAAAAGAGTTTTGCCCTCAATTTCATCTTTCGCTTCAAAGCGGATGCAACAGTGTGCTTAAAAGGATGAACCGCCATTATTCGATAGAGGATTATACGGAGCGGGTAAATATCCTTCGGGAGGTATTTGACCGGCCGGCGATAACTACCGATATAATTGCCGGATTTCCGGGAGAGACAGAGGAAGAATTTGAAATATCGTTTAAAAACCTTGAGGCGATAGGCTTTGCAAAAATGCACGTGTTCAGATATTCAAAAAGAAAAGGAACACCGGCTGCAACGATGAAAGATCAGGTGCCGCCGCAGAAATCTGCCGAGAGAAGCGACAGACTTATAGAGCTTGACACCCGTATGCATGCAGAGTATCTCGGCAGCTTTCTGGGAGAGGTTCAAAAGGTACTGGTGGAGCGTGTTATCGATAAGGACGGAAAGAAAGTGGCGAAAGGACTCACGACCAGATATATGGATGTTGAGGCGGTCGTTATGGGTGAGGTCCCCGAAGAAAATTCGTTTATAAATGTGCGTTTTGAAGGGGTCTCGGATGACGGGATATTACTGGGAACAGCACCTTACACTTGAAAAACATTTGTTCCTGATATATAATGAATTGATATCGTATTGGCATTTCGCCGGAAATGAGGATGATCATGCAGAACGGAACAAGCAAAAACACTCAGTTTTTTAAGCCTGTAAAAGAGCAGGATAAGGTCGTAAAAAGTACGATCGACAGTGTTTATATCGCACTTACAGAAAAAGGATACAACCCTGTAAGCCAGATAGTTGGCTATATCATGTCGGGTGATCCTACATACATAACCAGTCACAACGGTGCGAGAAGCCAGATTATGCGCGTTGAGCGGGATGAGATCATTGAGGAACTGCTTAGAGAGTACATCAAGAACAATTTCAGTTCTCGGTGAAGCATAACTCGATCATTGGATTGATTTTATGAGGATAATGGGACTTGATTTTGGCGGCATGACTTGTGGTGTCGCTATTAGCGATGAGCTTTTAATTACGGCACAGCCCGTCACGACCATAAGACGCAAGCACGAGACTAAGCTCAGGCAGACGTTTTCTGCGATAGAGGAGCTTTGTCTTCAGTATGAAGTAGGGAAGATCGTGGTCGGTCTTCCGAAAAAGCTTGATGATACCGACAGTGAGAGAACGGTTCGCTGTCGTGAATTTGCCGAGAACGTGGCTCGGCGTACAGGCAAAGAGGTAATTCTTTGGGATGAGCGTCTCACTACGGTTGAAGCTGAACGTATTCTTGATGAGGCGGGTCTCTCTTACAAGGAAAAAGGACAGGTTGTTGACAAGATAGCTGCTGCGATCATACTTCAGAGCTATCTTGATTCGCGTGAGACAAAACGATCGTAATTCCCTCAAATGATTGACTCCGTTTGAGGGTTATCACACATTATTAACAGGAGAAAACATGGACAACGTAATTTTGTTTACAACCGATAACGGTGAGCAGGTTGAATTCACCGTTATTGAAGAGGCGAGGCTGTCGGGAGAGACATATCTCCTTGTATCGGCCGGTGAAAAAAATGAAGAAGATGTAGCTTATATCTTTAAAGAGATCAAAACAGAGGACAAGACGGAAGCATCATATCAGATGGTAGTTGATGAAGAAGAACTGGCGGCTGTCACTGAATTGTTTAATGAAGTCCTTGAAGGCGAGATGGATATCGTTGTTGAAGAAAACGATGATACGGATCCTGCACAAAATCTTGCGAGCGAGACTTGAACATAAGAGATATGACTTCATCAGTACAGAGGAGTAAGAATTGGAAGAAAAAAACAAAATAACGGTTTTTGACGATGAAAAGAAAGCATCGGAAGCTACCGCAGGGTTAAATTCGGATAAGCCGACGGTCAAGGTCATCCCGCTTGGGGGACTTGAGCAGATCGGTATGAATATAACCGCTTTTGAATACGAAGATACTATTGTGGTTGTTGACTGCGGAATCGCATTTCCGGAGGATGATATGCTCGGCATCGACCTTGTCGTGCCCGATGTTACTTATCTGACAGACAACATTGATAAAGTAAAGGGATTTGTTATCACGCACGGACATGAGGATCATATAGGAGCACTGCCGTATATCCTTCCGAAGGTGCCTGTTCCCGTTTATGCCACAAGGCTTACGATCGGCCTTATAGAAAATAAATTCAAGGAATTTGAGGTTCCCAAGAAGGTTAAATTTAAGACTGTCGTATATGGACAGAGCATTGTTTTCGGAAAAATAAGAGTAGAGTTTATCAGGACAAATCACAGCATTGCCGATGCTGCGGCGCTTGCTATTCATACGCCTGCCGGTGTGATAGTTCATACCGGGGATTTCAAGATCGATTATACTCCGGTGTATGGCGAAACGATCGATCTTATAAGATTTGCGGAACTCGGAAAGAAGGGAGTGCTTGCACTCATCTGTGATTCTACGAATGTTGTGCGCCCCGGATTTACGATGTCTGAGAAAACGGTCGGAAAAACCTTTGACAGTCTGTTTGCAGAACACAGCAACAGAAGGATCATCGTTGCGACGTTTTCGTCCAACGTTGACAGAGTGCAGCAGATCATAAACAGTGCCGAAAAATTCGGAAGGAAGGTCGTGATCGAAGGAAGAAGTATGGTCAATGTCATAAAGACCGCTTCGGAACTTGGTTACATTAAATATAACGAGGACACCCTCATTCCGATCGAAAATATAAAGAACTATCCGGAAGAGAAGACCGTGATCATAACCACCGGAAGTCAGGGCGAAGCAATGGCAGCCCTTTCAAGGATCGCGGGAAACATCCATAAAAGGATAAGTATTCAGCCCGGGGATGTTGTAATATTCAGTTCTTCGCCGATTCCGGGCAATGAGAAGAGCATCTCAAAGGTTATAAACGAGCTTTCCATGAAGGGAGCCAAAGTAATATATCAGGATACTCATGTATCCGGTCATGCATGTCAGGAAGAGATAAAGCTTATTTATTCGCTTACAAAGCCCAGATATGCCATTCCCGTACATGGGGAG
>JAILKT010000147.1 GCA_024693545.1 Lachnospiraceae bacterium | reverse complement strand
TGACCCGGATCGCAGCTCCTTCATGTTTTTATACAAGCGTTCGATCCGCTTCATTTCGATATTCAGGACCTCGGTTCCGAGCTTCGTGATAACGAAGATCCTTCTCTTGTTTTCCTCCCTCACAAAGTTTATCAAACCGTCGTACTCCATTTTTGAAAGGCTGCCGTACATGGTCCCCGGTGCAAGAACAATCTCCCCTCCGGTCATCTCTTTGACTTTTTGAACGATCCCGTACCCGTGGTTCGGTTCCTGCAGGCAGAGCAGGATGTAGAACCCCGTCTCTGTCATCGGAACGTAGACTTTTTTAATGTGTATATCCATATGCGTCACTACTCCTTATCCTTGTCACCGAGCATTCGCTACCCAAAAAAGAACGATTTATATCGTGTTTGTGTCTGTTGTATCACACTTCGATATATCGCACCTCGATATACGCATTATATCGCACTGCGATATATATGTCAAACAGAAAATCGGTTCTTTCGACACAGTAATCCGCGATATTGGCATAGAGCTTTTTCCCGTTTTCATCACGGGTCCACCTGTCTCCTTTGCCCGAATAGCAGGTTGCGAGCGGATGTTCCTGCGAGAAGAGGAAGATCCCGCCGTCACGCAGAAGGCGATAATTGCCCCTTTTGCTTGATTTAAGCGGATTTTTATCTCAAATCGGAAGAAAAATCAATTTTAAATCGGAGGAATGTGAGGTTTCGAATCGGAGGAATGTGAGGTTTCGAATCGGAAGAATGTGAGACTTTCGGTCGGAAGAATGTGAGATCACACATCAAACAAACTGATCTGCGGATATTTCTCCGGCATTTCCTGCATAAATCCGAAGCATTCTTCAGGAGTTGAAAGGATTCCGTAGGTCTTGCAGATATCGCGTAATATACCCCGAAGTTCTTGTGCATTAGGGCTGGGGAGCTCATAAGCGTTGCCATACCTTTTGATGTAACGCTCCTTCATCCCGGGAAAATGCCTATCGAGCGCATCATAATAATACTCCCGGTCGCCTTCACGGAGTGTCATCCCCATACCGAAATCAATGATACCCTTCACGCCCACGCGAACGCACTCGTTAAGAATTGCAGTGATGTTTTCCGCCGTGTCGTTGATGAACGGAAGGATTGGTGTGAGCCACACGACAGTCGGAATGCCTCTTTTCTGCATTTCTTCAAGCACCTCGATACGACGCTTTGTATTGCAGACATTCGGCTCGAGGATACTGCACAGGTCGTCGTCATATGTCGTGAGCGTCACCTGCACTACGCACTTTGCTGTACGGTTGATCTCGGAAAGCAGGTCGATATCACGAAGAATGCGGTCCGACTTTGTCTGAACCGCAACTCCGAACCCGTTTTTGAGGATGACCTCAAGGCACCGCCTTGTCAATCCCAAAGTTTCTTCGCAATGCATATACGGATCCGACATCGAACCCGTTCCGATCATACACTTCTTTCTTTTCGACCTGAGCGCCGCATCCAGGAGTTCCGGCGCGTTCTGCTTCACCTCGATATCTTCAAAAGGATGCGTAAAGCGGTAGCACTTGCTGCGGCTGTCACAATAAATGCAGCCGTGGGAACATCCCCTATAAACATTGATCCCGCAAAACCCGCCGCTGCCGGTCAGGATCCCTTTTGCATCCACAAAATGCATATGATCAGCCCTTCTTATTCTAAATTCCGTTTCTGACGATTATCACGAGACTAAAGCACATGGTAATACGGGCAGATATTCTCGTAATGCCCATCCTTCATTCTAAACCCGCCCGGTATCGTTCCAAGCTGAACAAACCCAAGTCTTTCATACAAATGCCTTGCATGTATATTGCTTTCAACCACAGCATTGAACTGCAATACCCGGAATCCGAGTTCTTTCGCCTTCCCCAAGCAGTCCGTTACCAGCTTTTCTCCGATATGCTTCCCGCGGCACCCGGAGCTTACCGCGTAGCTCGCATTACAGATATGTCCGCACCTACCCACATTATTGGGATGCAGGATATAAAGTCCCACTATCTTACCATCGTCTTCCGCCACTCCGGTGTAGCTCTGAGCCTCAAAAAATTCCTTCCCTGACACCTCATCAAGCAAGTCCTCCTGCGGAAATGCTATGCCGTCTTCAACAACTTCATTCCAGATACTTATCATCTGCCGGAGATCCTTGTCTTCATATTTCCGTATGATCATTTGTTCTCCTTCCCAACAAACCTGATATAGTCGACTTAAAATTACCTATATTTATATTCACGAAACACTATTATCCCATGTACTAATTTTTTAGACAACACAGCGGAACAACATAAACACCGTTCTCCATCCTATAAGCCACCTTATTTTTCGTAACGACCATAAGGAACGCCGGTTTACCGGTCCTTTCACAGTCAATATCGTTGGAGATCTTTATCAGATTATCGGCTGCTTTTCTGATATCGTCTTCTCCGCCGAGCTTTACTTCGATAAGCGCCCAAGAGCCGTCCGCAAATTGAAGCACTGCATCTGCCTCACGTTTTTTTGAATCACGATATTTATAAACATGGGCTCCTATCGCATCGGCATATACCCGGAGATCATGTACAACCAATGATTCAAACAACAGCCCGAAAGTTGTTATATCTTTAAAAATCCCTTCCGGAGTGATCCCCAAAGCTGCGGCACCGATCGACGGATCCGTAAAATGTCTGGTCTCCTTTGTCCGGATGGCCGTCTGACTTCTGAGGTTCGGATTCCATGCCGGAAGTTCCTCGATGACGTACAGATTTCTGAGTGCGTTCAGGTATTTTGCAAATACATCCTTATCAAAAGTTTCATCTCCTCCGACACAATCCTCCAAAAGCGTAGCATCGGCCGCGGCTATGGAAACATTCCTTGCGTAGGAACGCATAAGCTTCCTTGCCTTCTGTTCGTCCTTCTTAAGTGGTATGTCTTTCAACGAAAAGATGTCATCCGTAACAACCACTTCGTAATAATCCCTTGCCTGTGCCAAAGACACATCTCTGGCCTTGCCTATTGCAACCGGCCATCCGCCCCTGCAGATATAATATGCATAATCATTTATGTCCTTTTTTGATACAGCCTGAGAAAACTTACCGTTTTTAAGATCCTGCAGCGATACCGCACCGTTGCTGTCTCCGGTTTCATAAAGAGACATGGTACGCATCATCTTTCGTATGATCCTCCCATTTCCGGTGTGTCTGCTGCTTTCTTCATCCGTCTCCGTCCTGCTCTTGTCGGTCACGCTTCCCGTAAGAATATACTGTCCGAACTCTCCGGTCTTGTCCACCTCGTATTTTACCTGATCCCAAACAAACGACACATGCTGCCATTCATCGACCAGTATCGGTTTTGGACCATAGTTCAAAAAGTTGGCGGGAGATATCTTCGCCAGTTCTATATATTCATTTCTCGATTCAAGTGGCATCAGGTCAATGATAGTTTTGGCATATCTCTTTGCCGTAGTTGATTTACCGCACCATTTGGGTCCCACTATTACCAGAGCGCCCTTACTTTTAAGGGCAAACTCCACTATCCCGTCAAATAATCTGCTGATATACTCCTTCTCGC
>JAILKT010000137.1 GCA_024693545.1 Lachnospiraceae bacterium | reverse complement strand
GCGAGAATTCCTCGTTGAGCACCCTGAACTTTGTCTCGACTTCCATCATTGCACATTTGTAATACGAAAGAAGCTGCCGCATGGAACTGATCAGTTCTCTGGCCTCCTCCGGACTTCTTTCACCGAATATTTCACTGAAATCTTTTATCAATGAATGTTCTTCTTCATGATTATCTTTCACTTATATTGCCTCCGGGTTTTCATCCCATTCGTTTTACGGATACAGAAAAGGTCTCATTTCCGAGTTCTCTTTTAGGCACGAGTCGTCTTTGATGTCCGTTTCACTTGTTTTCTTCATTAATTCTATGTTATGCATCGACAGTTCAAATGTCAGCCCAAATGTATGCGCACTTTCTATCATATCGTCAACATCAAAACGCCCCTTGCTTTTAAATCTCGATAGGCATATCAGTTCAAGTATATGTGCCGATCTGAACACCGAAACGAGCGGTCCGTGAATGCTGCCGTCCTGCATGGCATCGAGCAGATTCCTGTGTGCAAAATATGCCGCGGATTTTCTCATCCACACCTTTGCCTGCGGAACCGCGTCATAAAACTTCTTTCTGAGGTTTTCTGCCTCGGGGAGCAGTTCTCTCGTTTCGCGCATTATTGTTTCGGTGGGTTCATGCCCATCGAAGTAGAGCGCTTCGTTAAAGAACCTTTCGAGTTCCCCGATCGGTTCATATGCCCCGAAAACACTCGCATCAAAGGCTCCTGTCTGTATCCCTTCAACAAGGCCGTCACGAAACGCCAAAAGCTCTGCCGTTTTCTTAATCAATTCGTCCGATTCTTCGCCGTCCGATTTTTTGCAGTCCGACAGTTTTTCACCGTCAGCCTCTTCTTCGCATTCGGACTCTTCTTCCCACCTTATAAATTCAAGCTTTTCGCGCTCATCCTTATATATCAGGCTCGCAACCTCACTGCATGCGATGAGCATTCTGTCCAGCCTGTAGTTGCCGACCTTGATATCCCGTTCCCGCGGATACACCTCGCAAAGCAGTACCTGTGCGTGTTCGCCCAAATGAAGCCTTATATTGCAAAGATTGTCTTCGGTACAGAAACTGCATCTGTTTCCTTCTTTGAGCTTAGCATACCACTTGCCTTCTTCGTTTTGAAACATATTCGAACGCACATAGTCCCCAAACTCACCTTCAAGGCTCAGATAATACCCTGCCGTCGCGTCATCGATCGGCAGATCCCATAAGACACAACAATTATCGATGCACGTGGTATTTCCCGTACATCGAAATTCAGAATAATATGAAGGTCTTTCTCGGATTATCCGGGCCATTCCTTCGCCTCCCTTTTACACTTGCCGGTATGGGCGTCAAAGCTTTCTTCTCAATACTCGTCCATATGAGTGACAAATTCGTTGTATTCGTCGAGGTTTGTGGGCGGCACGATCCTTGTCGATTTTATCTTGTCTTCGACGGAAAGCACCGAATCGTATATCTCGTCTTTGTAGTTACTGTGCTCGGTGGGAATCCTCACTGCACCTTCCGTAAGGCCGAGGCTTATCGTTTTCCCGCTGATGTCCTCACCCCTTAAAAACATTGCGGTAACTTTGCCGACAGCACCTCCCACATCTTTCACGGCACTTGTCAGTACATTATCGGGTGCGAGCTCCGACTGATCCTTGTCAACTCCGATAACAAACTTTCCTTTTTCTTTCGCCGCGTTTATCAGTCCGAGACCGCTCTCTCCCGCTGCGCCGTATATTATATCGCAATCCTCATCGTACATCTTTACGGCGATGTCATGGCCCTTATCGGTATCTGTAAAGCTTCCCGTATACTCGATCCGAATGTTGACATTTTTTGCATACAGATCGGCTGCGTACTTTGCTCCGGCCATGAACCCGTATTTAAAGCGGTCTATGACCTTGCTGTCCGTTCCTCCGATGAAACCGATCTTCCCGGTTTTGCTTGCCGATGCTGCGATATATCCCACCATAAATGACGATTCCTGTTCCCTGAACACCACTCCCGTAACGTTTTCGGGCGTTTGCTCATAGGCGTTATCGACGATCGCGAAATGTGTTTCGGGCCTCTCTTCCGCTGCCTTAAGCATATCTTCGGCGAGCATGTATCCGACACCCCAGCAAATATCGCAACCGTCATCCGCGAGTTCTGTAAAGCTCTTATAAAACATGTCAGCGGATTCCGGCTCAATACATGTGGCGTTTATTGTTTTATCATCTTCAAGTTTTTTCAGACCTTCCCACGCGCTTTGATTAACGGATCTGTCATCTTTCCCCGAGATATCGACCACAATTCCGGCCTTGGGGAGTTCGGAGGTATCTACCTCCTCCTCATATGCGTTCTCCTCCTGCACGTCCTCTTCGTCGTTCCAAACACGGATCACTTTAGTCATACTGTCATCGCCGGTACACCCCACAAGGGCTGTCAACAGGCAAAACAATGCGATCAACGGCCAAAATCGTTTCATTTAATCCTTCTTTCCGCTATAATACAGACCTAACATCGTTATATCATCAAACTGGGGCGCATCTCCCACAAATTCATCAATATCTTTTCTGACGTTAAGCAGCAGCTGTGTCATATCGTCCGTAGCATTTTTCCTGAGCGATTCGACCATTCTTTCCTCGCCGAAAAGCTCCTCCTGCTTGTTCGTAGCTTCGGGAACGCCGTCAGTGTACAGATACAATGTTTCTCCGGGTTTTATATCCGTCTGTGTTTCTTTGATCTTAATGTTTTCCATAACGGCAAGCGGCAGCCCGTGCGCATCGCGCTCAAGCCTGAATCCCTCTTCAAGTCTGCAGAAAGCGGGATATTCATGCCCTGCACTCGCAAATGCTATATGTCCCGTTGAAACAGTCAGGATTCCGAACCATACCGTTACAAACATCGATGCGTCGTTTCCCTCGCAAAGCTGGTTGTTCACAGCTTCGAGCACCTCTCCGGGGCCCGAATAATTTCCTGCGAGCGCCCTGTTTTTTATCATCGTCTTCGTAATGACCATGAAAAGCGCTGCGGGAACACCTTTACCCGAGACATCTGCCATGACAAGACCGAGGTGATCATCATCGATCATAAAGAAATCGTAAAAGTCTCCCCCGACCTCTTTTGCGGGATCCATTGTCGCAAAAAGCCTGAATTCGTTTCTGTCGGGGAAAGGAGGGAATATCCTCGGAAGCATATCCGCCTGGATCTGTGTGGCAACATTAAGTTCCGCGCCGATCCTTTCTTTCTCCGCCGTGACTTCGGTAAGATCCTTTATGTATTTTTCCATCCTGACCGTCATTTCCTCAAATGAGTGTGCCAGCCAGCTTATTTCGTCATTGCTCTTAAATCCGGACATATCCGAGATCATTTCGCCGTTTTCATAAGAATCAACGACTTTCGTCAGCTTTTTCACGGGTTTGATGATTATCTTTCTGATCAGCCATACCATCAGGAATATGAAAATAAGGCTCAAAATAGTCTGCCCCAGCAATATGTAAAGGACATGCGCCCTGATCTCGGGATCGATATCGTCAAGTACGTAGTCGGCTTCCACCATTGCCACCACTTCTCCCTTGGAGTTGAATATCGGCGCCCATGCTGCAATAGTTTCACCATATCCTACATCAGGGTTGAGTATGATCCTGTCCGAAGCCTTCTTTTCACGTGCATCCTTCCAAATACCCTCATAATCGGCCTCAACATAGAGATATTCGTCTCCGGGTGTCGAGATATTGTTCATATCCTCGTTTTCTCCGACACCTTCCACAAGATATATAAATCTGTCGCTTAACGGCTTGCAAATATACAGGTACCTGACTCCCGAGAAGTGCTTCATCACCTCATCGAACGATTCTTTCAGAGCCCGGTATTTTTCATCTTGAACGTAGTCCTTTGAGAACTCATCCACCCAGTCCCCGTCGACACGGTCGGCGATCAATCCGACAACATCCTGTGCCTTTTCCGAATACATCCTGTAATAGTTGTTCTTCAGCGAAAATGCACTGATGGTAAGGATTGCAGCCAGCATGATCTCCACACAGACGATCAGCACCACCATCAGTTTCAGGTTGATCCCGCCTCTTCTTTTTTTCTCCATAACTCCCTCTCCTTTTTCTGCAAACAACGCCCATATCACCGCTAATACTCACCCGTCATATCGACGTTTATTCATGTATTATTTTGATATGTCCATTAAATTTATCATGGCTCCGCACCTGCACTTCGTGCCGCACACCGGACACTTTATCCCGTACTTGTGAAGGTCCCGGTAAAAATCCTTTACTGTCTTACTGTAGATTGTTTCACCCATTTCCTCATATATTTTTCGTGCCGGCATCGTCCCGTCCGGCAGCATCCATATTTCCACCATTACGAGATCGATCCCGCTTTCAAGCAGGTCCTCCCTGCCTTTCTGTACGAGTCTGCGCGCGATCCCCCGTTTCCTGTATTCCGGAAAAATCATGAGTGAATCGATGGTATAGGCGTTGCGCCCGTCAAGAACCTTCATCACTTCATCATATTCACGGGGATGCGGATATGTAAAGAGAATCCTTTTCTGAAACGTTAAGTACCCCGCTGTTTTCCCGTCGACAAGCACCTTGTTCCCGATCACCATTCCGTCATCGGAAGCCTGTCTTATCAGCCCGTCAATGTATTCGCCCGAATTGAGATATTCGCTGTAATTCCTCATTATATCATCAATATCGTTTTTATCCGTTTTTCTGTACTCTTCCATCTTTCCTCACCATAACCGTATATACGACCGTGAACAGCAACAGGACACCTCCCATAACGGCAAGTCCGATCCTGTATCCGAAACCGAGGAGCAAACCGTATATGACAGGTCCGATCGTCTGTCCGAAATTCTCAAACAACGAATATATTCCCATGGCCCGGCTGTCCCCGTACTTCGCGCTGTCGGGCAGTTGTTCCAGGAATGTATACTGGCATGTATACGCAAATGAAGTGATCCCCGACAATATGAACATACCCGTAATGGCCGTCACCATCGAAGGTTTCAGAACAAACAGGAACATATTAAGTCCCATTGCTATACTTGCTATCAGGATACTCTTAAACGTTCCGAAGCGTTTGATGATACGTTTCGAAATCTGCGGTCCGATGTAGATTACAAAAAGTCCGCACAAAAGGAATATCTGTCCGACTCTGTTTTCGCTCATCCCATTTTCGGCGGCATATACCGGCACGAAATACTCTCTGTAGGATATTGAGATCATGAAAGGAACCAGTATGAGCGCAAAGAACCCAAGAACCCTCTTGTTAAAGAAGAACTGCCTGAATCCAAATTTTGTGATCTCCCCTTCTTCATTTCCTTCGCTTGTTTTTTCTGTTCTGACATCGCTCGAACCGCGGATCAAAAGGATCACGGGCGCCGCCATACATGCCGCAACAATGTAAGCCATTTTACTTCCGCCTATGGGATATATGAGCGATGCCAGTCCTGCCCCGACCGTGATACCTGACAGCGTGCCCGCCATTACATCGGCAAATGCTCCCGACGTTTCCTCAACGGTATCGCCCATAGCCGCAAGCGTGTTGGCCGTAACGTTTATAAGTCCCATTCCTATTCCGACAAGTATATTTCCGATAAGGATCCCGAAATATGTTCCCGGCACGGCACAAACCGCAAATCCGACAAGCTCGATCAAAATGCCGATATAAAGCGTCTTCTTTGTCCCTATCCTACCGGTCATTCTGCCTCCGATAACAGCGAAGACCGTCATCATAAGGAGCTCACCGGCCAAAGGCAGACCTGCCGCAACACCTTCGGTCACCGGAAGATTTCCCTCGTAGAGTTTCGCAGAGATCGTCGTGATAAACGCATCCTGTATGGTTGCCGCTCCGTACGAGAGCAAAAGGACCATTCTGAGCGATATGCTGTGTGAGACCGTTACCCTTCCCGCAGACGCCTTCTGTGCACGCTTCCTTTCCATAAACGATATAAGGAACAGCACTTCGATTATCAGGATCATAATAACGGCCGCAGAACAGAATACACTAAAGAGCAACTCTGCCGCATCGTGGAATTGTTCTTCTCTTTTGTCGCTCAGGCTGTCCACTACCTCGATAATGGCGACAATATCCCCGTCTTTGTTCTTTATCGGACTCAGAATTGCCAGCCAGTATCCCTCGGCATCCCGTCTTTCCAACGCATATGTGGTCCCTTTTTCATACACTTCCATGTAACGGTCCAAATCATCGACGACCGCAGGTACGCCACATGTGACTGAGCCATCGGCATTCATAAGAGCCCTCAGTTTTTCGTCAAGTACTTCATAGATTATAAACCGATACCATTTTCCTTCACCCTCGGCTCTTTCCAATGCTTTAATCATATATTCCCTGAGCTTCATATAGGACGATCCGTTATAATCCGTTTCCCACCTGATCTTTTCGACAAGATCCGTATCAATACCGTCAACCAGAAGATCGGTAAACAATTTCATGGAGCTCACATCTTCCCGGTCCTGTTTTTCAAACGAGTCAGACAGGAAAGACCACGATATAAAGGAGGCCACTGTCACGACAGCCAAAACAACAAGGATAACCCGAAGTGATGACTCGTTCTTCAAAAGCCGAACAATCTTCCCCGGAAGACTCTTCAGAAGAAACGCCAATATAACGAGCATTACCGCTGCAATTATCCAAAGGATCAAGGTCTTACCGAATTCGGGATTATCGACCTTTTCCACGTAATCGTGATCTATCGACCCGTCATCGTTATATTTTATTTCATGATAGTTTATATAATCGGAACAGATTATCCGACTGCCGTCCTGAGATACATCCAAATTCAAGAAACGCATATTTTCATCTTGCAGCACCGTTTCTATATGTTCCGTATCATCCTCAAAAAATCTGCATATCCTGCTATGATTCATGTCGGAGAAATATGCAATTCCGTTTCTTGCCGTGACCACCCACGGGATAACATGTTCCTTATCGTTCTTTACGGTTATCCAGGAAGTCGAATCATCCCGGATGATCCTTATATTCCCTCTTTGGTCACAGGTCACCACGGCCCCCGTTGTGACATCATAGCTGATAGACGAGATATAATCCCCAATGCCTACACTCTTCAGAAGGGTTAATTCCCCTCCCTCTTCGTAGCTGTAGATGCCCAGTCCCGTTTCCTCATGCGCCAGCAGATAAAACGTTCCGTCATACACCTGCATCTCGATCAGATACTTGTCATCAAAGGTCAGGAACGTACTGTATTTCCCGTTTTCATAGCAAGTGATCCCACTCTCCCATTCATCGTCTACATATTTTTCTCCGCCGATGTATATTTTTCCGTCTTCCGACTGGGTTATTGAACGCAAAACGGAATATAAATCGCTTAGTTGAACGTTGAGTATTTCCACAAGCTCCTTATCGCGATTTATAACGCTGCTCTTTTCTCCTTCGTCCTCAATTACGATCGTGTTTCCATCGGTCCCGCAATACACCGACTGCACATTCGTGAGTTTATATTCGGTTCCCAAAAAGAGCATATTTCGCCCGTTCCATAGGATGATCGCTAAAACCGCAAGCACAACTACTGCAATGATCCTGATATATTTACTTTTGTTTTCTCCCCAATTAAATTTCATAGCGCCGCCCATATCATACTTTTATACACTATACGCCCGTTAACGATCATTTCATTGCCTCAAACACAAATTTCATTTTTTCTTTTTCTTCGGGATTACTTTTTCAAATGAATCCTTCAACTCCTTCAGGTACTCAACAAGAGGCGTCTCCGTGCGGAACGGCTTGAAGAATCTGTATTTCTCCATTGTCTCGTCTTTCTTGCGTCGGATCGTTGCCTTAACCTCCTCGTATTTGACGATGACATTGTACTCCCTCGCAAACTTCTTGAATTTAGCAACAAGGCCGGCACTGCGGACGCTGTCATAGATCATTATTCCGAAGATCAAACCGCTTATGAACACAAAAAACAGCCTGCCCGTCAACCATTCAAGCCCGACAAGTATTGCGGGA
>JAILKT010000132.1 GCA_024693545.1 Lachnospiraceae bacterium | reverse complement strand
ACACTCGGAATGACGGCGTTTTTCCTTGTAAATGCCCAGGGAATAAGGGTTGTCTACCAGCTGCTCGCAAACGTTCTTTCCGGTGCGCTTATCCCCATCAACCTTTTTCCGGAAGCAGTCCGCAAGATTATGATGTTCCTGCCGTTCCAGTACACGAATTACGTGCCGGCGATGGTCTGGACGGGCGGCAGCGATATCGGCGGCTTCGGCTCGTCGGTTCCGGAAGCGGTCATGTTCCAGGGGATCGCGCTCGTGATCATGATGGTGGTAAGCGAGATGTTCTACCGACTCTCTATCCGCAGATTTACGGCAGTCGGCGCGTGAAAAGCCCGAAATATGCAGAGCTACGGCTGCAGGTGCGTGAGAACGCTTATGAAAGAAAAGCCGGGATTGTCACAAGCGGGGCCGGCGATTCCTTCCGGTTTCGGGGTGAACCCGGAAGAAAGCATATGCGCCGGGTCAAAGAAGAACGGCTACATTAGATAAAAAGATTTAGGAGGATGAACCGTGAGATTTAAGGTGTATCTTGCCTGCATAAAAACAGCGTTTGTAAGGGCGACGGCCTACAGAACGGATTTTTTGCTGTCGACGATAATTACGCTGCTTTCAAATATATTGTTCCCCATCGTAACAATCGTTATATACGCGAACGGGCTTGAATTTCCGGGCTGGACGATGTGGGAGGTACTTGCGCTTCAATCGATATTTTCGATGTCAAACGGCATTGCTTCGATGTGTCTTTCGTCGGTGCTTTGGGCGACGATGGACCACGTGAGGGGTGGAAGCTTCGAAACGGTACTGTTAAAGCCGGTTTCACCGCTCTTTTACATAGTGACAACAAACTTTTCACCCTCGCAGGTCGGACTTTTTGTAGGTGGTCTTGTGGTTCTGATCGTATCGCTTATAAATACGGGAGTTTCGGGAATCTGGGGCGCCCTAGGCGCATTTGTGCTCTTTATCGGAGGAATAGTCGCGAGTGCGGGATTTTACCTCATCATGGCGGCGATCAGTTTTATCTGGGTGGGCAATTCGAGACTTGATGAAATATCATCGAGCATCACGAGTTTCGGAAATTATCCCATCGGGATTTTCAGCAAAGGACTCGGAATCGTCATTTCCTTTGTTGTGCCTGCGGCGATGATAGGGTCGCTCCCGGCACAGGTGCTTCTCAAGGGTGCCGAGCCGCTTTATTTCCTTGGACTTATCCCGTGCGGACTTGTGTTTGTGTTCGGAATATGGATATACAACAGGATGATACGCAGATACGAGGGAGTCGGCGGCTGAGAGACGAACCGGGAGCCGAGAGTCTGAGAAAGAGGTACAAGGCGGCGAGGCGGCTGAAGGGCAAAAAAGGGTATCAGATTTGTACAATGACAATCCGTGGAGGATGATATAAATGGGAATCATAAACGTTAAGAATTTAAGGAAAATATACACAACATATAAACGCAGCGAGAAGGGTTTCTTTGCGAGTTTCTTTAAGCGTAAAAAGATAGAGGTCAGAGCTGTTGACGGGATTGACTTTGAAATAGAGAAGGGCACGATCGTCGGTATGCTCGGACCGAACGGCGCCGGAAAGTCGACGACCATAAAGATGCTTTGCGGCGCGCTTTTCCCGACGGAAGGCGAGATAGAGATAATGGGATACTCGCCGGCAAAAGACAGGGCAAAATATGTGAAACGTATCGGTGCCGTGTTCGGACAAAAATCGCAGCTTATATTTGACATACCGCCCGCAGACAGCTTTGCGATGAATAAAGCCATCTACGGAATACCCGATGACGTTTACGAGGCGCGCCTTAGAGAGATGGTTGAGCTTTTCGGGATAAAGGATGTGATCCACAAGCCTACGCGAGTACTTTCCCTTGGTGAAAGGATGAAATGTGAGATCGTAATGGCCATGCTGCACGACCCCGAGGTCGTATTCCTTGATGAGCCCACCATCGGTCTTGATGTTATTGCAAAAGCGACGATAAGGGATACAATAAAGAAGATGAATCAAAAGGGTGTAACCTTTATCCTGACAACGCATGACCTCGGAGATGTTGAAGAGCTTGCCGAGAGGGTTATCGTTATCAATCACGGAAAGAAGATCTTTGATGACAGTTTAAAGAAGCTCAAACTTCTTCTCGGAAATAAAAAGATAGTTGATGTTTCGCTTGCGGTGCCGTTTGAAGGCGACTCGCTTGACGGCATGAGCGTTAATAAAAATGATGACGGGACTAAGATCTCTGTCGAGCTCGATCTTGATAAGACCGAGGTAAAGGAGTTCCTTACGGTACTCGGACAGGCAACCGATTTTACCGATATCGAGATCAGGGAATTACCTATGGAGGAGATCATTACCAGATTATATACTGAATGAGATAAGCAGGCATACCGACGTAAAACAGTTGATTTTATGTCGGTATGCTTTTATGATTTTATAGATAGAAGAAGATCGGTGCCTGATAAACAGATGAGGAAGGAAAATCCGTACCGACAGCGAAAAGAGGAATTATGAACAAAAAGAAATTGATAGGCAATATACTGCTGTTTTTTACCGCGATCATATGGGGAACGGCTTTCGCATTTCAACGCGAGGGAATGGAGTATATCGAGCCGATCACGTTTACTGCATCGAGAATGACGCTTGCGGCTGTTGTGATCGGTGTGGTTTCACTTCTATTCTCAGCGGCAGAAAAAAAACGGGAAAAGCTCGGGGAAAGCAGCTTCGAAACGGCGAAAGAAGACGAAACCGGGAATACTTCGAGCGAACGGAAACAGCCAGCTGAGAGGGGAAAAGCGAGGATAACCGTTATCGGTGGTATATGCTGCGGGCTTTTTCTCACTTTTGCGACTTTTTTTCAGCAGGTGGGCATCGTCTATACATCAGCCGGAAAAGCAGGGTTTATCACGGCTCTATATATCCTTTTTGTACCGATCCTCAGTTTCGTTATACTCAGAAAACGAAGCGGGTGGATGATTTGGACCGCAACAGCATTGGGACTTGTCGGAATGTTTCTTTTATGTATGACAGAGGATCTAAGCCTTTCCCTTGGCGACGGTCTTGTCTTTATTTGTGCAGGCCTGTTCAGCGGTCACATTATGTGCTGTGATCATTTTGCAAAAAAGGCAAACCCGTTAAAACTGTCAGCTGTACAGTTCGTGACATCTGCCGTGGTTTCGTGGGTTGCTGCATTTATCTTTGAAGAACCGGGGATCGATAAGATATTATCGGCGATAATTCCCATTGTGTACTGCGGACTTGTTTCGGGTGGGGTCGGTTATACACTTCAGATGATCGCGCAGAAATATACACAGCCTGCCGTCGCATCTCTTCTTATGAGCCTGGAGTCGGTATTTGCAGTCATAGGCGGAGCTGTGATCCTCGGCGAAAGAATGAGCGGAAGTGAAATAACCGGTTGCATTGTTATGTTTGCGGCGATAATCATGGTACAGATCCCGCAGTTTAACGAAGTAAAAGAAAACCACGCTTCCAAGCCTTGAAGGCACAGGTTGGGGTAAAGGATATTATTTCCTGTGTCAGGAGGCCGGGCAGCTGCAGGCAAGGCACGAAGTAACCGGCGTTATGAGCAAGCGGCGGGGCGGAATGCGAATATCATTGACAAATTAAAAAAAGAAGTTTTTCTTAGCAGTACGTATATGATAAAATTAAGCAAGGTATTTTGTAATCTGAAACGTAAATCCATATCAGAGTGGATATGAAAACGGGGAAAAGGGCAAGGTAATACGTATGTTGGTATATGAGATTTCAAAAGAGTATGGACCGGCGTTTGATGACTTCGTAGCAAAGTATATCCTGGCGCAGATAGACAAGCCCGGATTCAGTACACTCGGGGAAGTGGCGGTACTTGACGGAGAGCATTACGGTGTAGGGCTCTTACAGTACTACGTCGGCCCGCTGATCGAAAAGAATACCGCGCGCCTGACGTGGGTCAGCGTCCCCGAAGAGGAAAGAGGGGAAAGCAACGCATGGTCGCTTTTCGCTGAGATGGAGCGCAGGCTTCGTTCGATCGGGATCAACAGAGTGAACCTTACCCTTTCGGGAGATCAGGTAGAAGAAGTGGGAGGTTACTTCGCATCCCGAAACTTTAAAGAAACAAAGAGCGTGCCGCCGCTCCTTAAGACAAAACTCTGCGACGTGTTCACGGATAAGATCATCGAGTACCCGCAGTCAGATGCAGTCGCTTCTCTCGACAAGGTTTCGGTCGCTGAGGTTCGAAGCTTCCTTCACAGACTTCCGAAGGAAGAGCTTGACAAGCTCGGTATCTCTGAGGAGACGGACACTAACGCATATATCCCAAAGCTGAGCTTCCTCTACAGAAAGAACGGAACGGAGGGGCTTCTGCTGGCAGCAACGGTTCCCGAAGGCGGCGTGATACTTAAGATGTGCAGATGTATCGGGAACGATGCTGTAAAAGCGACTCTTTGTACAGTCGGGACACTGGGAAGGATACTAAGCCGCATGTGTGTGGCAGAT
>JAILKT010000104.1 GCA_024693545.1 Lachnospiraceae bacterium | reverse complement strand
CCCCGCTTTCACTGCTTTGAACCGGGAATACACAAGTCCTGCAACCGAGCTCAAGCTGGTACTCGGCCCAATGTGCCGCAGAATCATATACAAGAGGTGAAGAAGTTCCGAGTCTCATATGCAAACCTTTCTATTCGTTATCTGATTTTTATCAGTATGTTACAACACAATATGCATTCCAAACTTCTTATCCGTAGAACTGTCGAATATCATATTTTTACAAGATTCGATGTCAAGCAAAGTGACATTGAACACGAAGGATGACCCGGGGGGGACGGGGGTTATGGACCATTCGCCTGAAGCAACCTGAATAGTTCCGGATAATCGCGCTCCATCCTTATCGGTTTTCCGTTCGAGTCAAGGAAGCAGTGCTCGGAAGCTGCTTCGCAGACAACTTTCCCCTCGCTGTTCGTCATGATGTATTTAAGTCTCAGCCTGACACCGCGAAACTCTTCCACATATACGTTGATGAAGACTTCCTCCGCAAATTTGGTTGAGAGTTTATACTTACACTCCACTGCGGTGACCGGTGAGACCATACCGAGTTCCTCGAGTCTGTCAAAGCCCCAGCCGATCTTTTTGAGGAAATCGACGCGCGCCTCCTCCATCCACCTGATGTAGTTCGAGTGGTGTGTGATGCCCATCTTGTCTGTTTCGTAGTAATTTACAGTGTGCTTGTAGTGTTCCATCTTTTCTTCCCTTTATGTATGATCCATTCGTAAAGCATGAGACGTGGCCGCATAAACCTCCGTTGCCTACATACTGTTATACCAAAAGTCCCATCAATTTTGCAAACCCTGTCGCAAATTTGATAGGACTTTTATTGCATCGAATGCGCTTCCTTCACAGCTTCATCATACGATATCCGATGCCTATGTGCGTTTGTATGAGCGCCTGCTGGCTGTCGTCAAGCTTCTTGCGGAGGGTTGCCATGAACACGCGCAGTGACGCCTCGCTGTTGTCGGCCGGGATCCCCCATACGCTCTGAATGATATATTTGTGTGTCAGAACCTTCCCGACGTTTTGTGCGAGCAGACAAAGCAGCTTGTACTCGATCGGGGTCAGGTGCAGCTCCTCATCGTTCAGGAACACGCATCCCGAGACATAGTCTATCCGCAGTCTGTCATTGATGAATTCGGTCACGGACACATTCTCGGCCTTCATCAGGCGGCGCTGTATCACCCTCAGCCTGGCAAGGAGCTCATCCACCGAAAAAGGTTTTGTGAGATAATCATCCGCGCCCTTGTCAAGCGCGACGATCTTGTCCCTGTCTTCGCTTCTGGCGCTGACTATGATGATCGGCACGTCGCTCCACGCGCGGATCTGCTCGATCACCTCGACTCCGTCGATGTCCGGAAGCCCCAGATCGAGTATGATAATGTCCGGTTTATGTGACGCACTCAGCATGATCGCTTCCTTCCCCATGCCCGCAGTGATAAACCTGTAGCCGTTCATCTTCAGTGTGGTCGTTATGAGGTTTTTGATCGGAGTATCATCCTCGACGACCAAAACAAGAAATTCATTCATCAAGATCCACCGCTCCTATCGGTAATGTAAAGCTCACTGTTGTTCCTTTCGGCGTGTTGTCACCAATGGATATGGTCCCGCCGTGAGATTCTATGATCGACCTGCAAAGCGCAAGCCCCAGACCGAGACTTCTTCTGCTGTCGATCGAACTGGTGCCTCCGGTGTAGAACATATCAAATACTTTTTCCTTTTCTTCGGGGCGGATCCCCTGACCGGAATCGGCAACCGAGATCAGCGCAAAGCTCTCTTTTCTTTCAGCGCTTATGACAATGGGTGTATCTTCCTCGCTGTATTTTACGGCATTGTCAATCAGATTGAGTAATACCTGAACCGTCAGGTTGGCATCGGCATTAACAGGTATTATCTCGTCCCGCATGTTTAGCTTGATCGTGCGGTTCGGATGCGTGCGCCCGATATGTCTTACCGCCTCCTGTATTATATCATCCAGTATTTCGACCGAAGTATCAAGCTTAATCCTGCCGTCTTCGATCCTTGTCGCGTAAAGAAGGTTTTCGACCATCCCGATAAGCCACATCGACTCGGAATAGATATCCTCGTATATCC
Organism: Lachnospiraceae bacterium; assembly: GCA_024693545.1. Taxonomy (GTDB): domain Bacteria; phylum Bacillota; class Clostridia; order Lachnospirales; family Lachnospiraceae; genus RUG11977. The sequence goes on along the minus strand of JAILKT010000104.1, from coordinate 239 downwards.
CTTTTTTCGCGGTCTCGTCGAGAGTCGTGCCGGCCGATATAAGCGTGCTCGCGTTTCCCGAAATGGATGTGAGCGGTGTCCTCAGGTCATGCGAGATAGCCCGCAGCATATTTGCACGCAGCTGTTCATTCTGTGCCAGAAGAGCCGCCTCCTCTTTTTCTTTGGCGTTCTTTTCGGCAATGAGCGTGTTTCGCTTCAGCTTGTTGGCGAGGGATCCCGCAATAAATGCCGTTATGAAC
>JAILKT010000103.1 GCA_024693545.1 Lachnospiraceae bacterium | reverse complement strand
GGAGGAGAACAGTATGTACAGAATAAACAAATATGCTGAAAAACAGGTAACGAATTGCATAAACTGCGGATATATGGACCCCGAACTATATAATACTTACGGTGTTAAGCGCGGACTCAGAGACATTAACGGACAGGGTGTTCTCACGGGACTTACAAACATATCGAAGATCACGTCGTTTAAGGAAGTGGACGGAAAGCTGGTTCCCTGCGACGGTGAGCTCCTTTACCGCGGCTACGATGTCCGTGACCTGATCGCGGGGGCGAGCAAGAGAAAGATGATTTATGAGGAAGGCGCGTACCTTCTTCTTTTCGGCGAACTTCCGAACGAAGAGCAGCTAAATGAATTCCATGATGTGATCGCGCGCTGCATGACGCTGCCCTCGAATTTTACAAGAGATGTTATCATGAAGGCGCCCGAACCCGACATCATGTGCAATATGACGAAGAGTATCCTTACTCTTGCGAGCTATGACGATCGGAAGAACGATCTCAACATTTCAAATGTTCTGCGCCAGAGCATCAGACTGATCGGCAACTTCCCCATGCTTGCGGCATACAGCTTTCACGCCTATAATTATTACAGGAATTGCGAGAGTATGTTCGTTCACAGACCCGATCCCGATCTTTCTCTGACCGAAAACTTCCTCAGGCTTTTGAGGCCGGACATGAATTTTACCGAGATCGAAGCGAGAACGCTTGACGTGGCGTTCCTGCTGCATATGGAACACGGCGGAGGAAATAACTCGACATTTACAACGCGTGTTGTCACATCGGCGGGCACTGATACATATTCGGCAATTGCTGCAGCAATGTGTTCTCTCAAAGGAAGCAGGCACGGCGGCGCCAATCTCATGGTCATGGAGATGATGGACGATATCCGTGATAACGTCCGCGATACCGATGATGAAGAAGAGGTTGAAAATTATCTCACGAAGATCGTTCGCAAGGAAGTTTTCGACAGGAAGGGCCTTATATACGGAATGGGGCACGCGGTCTATTCGCTTTCGGATCCCCGCGAAAAGGTATTCAGAGGCTATGTCGAAAAGCTTGCCGGCGAAAAGGGAAGGGAGAAGGACCTGAGGCTTTACGAGTCGATAGAGAAGCTTGCCCCCGAGATCATTGCCCGCGAACGAAAGATATACAAGGGAGTCAGCCCCAACGTGGATTTTTACAGCGGCTTTGTATATGAAATGATGGGGATTCCGAGAGAGCTTTTTACGCCCATATTCTCAGTGGCGAGGATCGCAGGCTGGAGCGCGCACAGGATAGAAGAGCTTGTTGCTAACAACAGGATCATTCGTCCCGCATATAAGAGTGTCATTGAAAAGAGAGCATATACAGATCTGGAAGACAGATAACATAGGCTTTGAACGGTAAGACAGGAAATAATGGGATGGGTGGAACGGTAGCGTGAAGCAATCAACAGGAAAGAGTGGGATGAGCGGAACGGTAGCGTGAAGCAATCAACAGGACAGAGTGGGATGGATGGAACGGTTAGGACAGGATCACAGATTTTAAGCAGAAAAGGATCAGTCGGCGACAGACCGAAAATGAGGATCGGGAAGACAACACGGGCCGGGAGGCTCGCTGCTGTACTTCTGGTGATCATCTTTGCGGTGCTGCCGCCTTTTAACGCTCATGGGGCTCTCGTACCGATAATATATTTACCGATTTTGAAGTCCGAAACCAAAATCAGGATAATGGCCGTCGGGGACAATCTTTATCATGACAGGGTTATCAGGTCAGGTATGAAGAGTGACGGAACTATCGATTACAGACCGATCTACAGTCATATAAAGGATTATCTGTCGAATGCGGACATTAGGATAGTAAACCAGGAAGTCATCCTGACACCGGACAGCTCAAAATGGAAGGGATATCCCGATTTCGCAAGCCCTTATGAAGTGGGCGATGCGCTTGTGGATGCGGGATTCAACGTCGTGACGCATGCGACGAATCACAGCTGGGACAACGGTAAATCGGGGGCTCAGTACACTGTTGATTACTGGAAAACTCAAAAAGACGTTTTGATGACGGGCATGTACGGTACCGCTCATGATTATCAGATGCTTACAATAGGAGAGTACAACGGCATTAAGGTTGCTTTCCTTAACTATACTTACGGCCTCAACGGACCGGATAAACCTGCCGGCGGGGAGTATATGTTTAAGCTTCTCGATATGTCACTTGTGAAAAAAGAGATCGAACGGGCGAAAAAACTGGCCGATGTGGTTATTGTCCTGCCTCACTGGGGCAAGGAATATAAATTTGAAGCCAATGACGATCAGAAAGAGATGGCGAAAGAGATGGCAGAGCTCGGAGCGGACCTTATCATCGGTTGTCATCCTCATGTCATTGAGCCGCTCGAATTCATCGAAACGTCGGACGGCAGGTCGGTTCCGTGCTATTATTCGCTCGGAAACTTTGTCTCAAACATGATGCAGCCTGAGAGATGTATTGAGGCGATGGCGGATGTGACCATAAGCGTCAGTGACGGAAAAGTGACTGTGGAATCGGCGCGCGCGATACCGCTCGTCAACTACATTAACAAGGATTGTACCAAGTACGCCGTCTATCTGTTTGACGATTATACCGATAAGATCGCCAAAACACACGAGAGTCCGATGCTGACCAGAAACTACGTCAAGATGATGTGGAGGAAGGTTTTCGGCGAAGAAATCGCATGATCAGCCAATACCTATCAAATAAATAGGTGATTGACCGGCGGGGGCCTTTGAAATATAATATCCGTGAAAAAAAATTATAAGGAGTATTGCTTTGAATAAAAAAATTGATTTAAAAGATCTTAAAAAGTTTGAGTCAAAGTTTGACAAGAACGAGAAAAACCGTATTGCCATGAATGCAGTTACGGCAAACGGGATCGTTGCGTCGGCAAAGAATTTTGAGGCGTACCGAAAAGACAGATTCGGGTTCAGCGTTGAGGTTGAGGCCGGAAAAGTATGTAATCAGAAACAGTCCGGAAGATGCTGGATGTTCGCGGCATACAACGTTATGCGTCTTGAGATCATGAAGAAGCTTAACCTTGAAAATTTTGAGCTGAGCCAGAACTATCCGTTATTCTTTGACAAGCTTGAGAAAGCAAACCATTTCCTTGAGTGCATGATCGAAACGATCGATGAGCCGCTTAATTCGAGGGTTGTTTCATTCCTTATGTCGTCACCGATGGGAGACGGCGGACAGTGGGATATGTTCAGAAGCATCGTTAAGAAGTACGGCGTTGTTCCCAAGAACATAATGCCCGAGACAAGCGCATCATCGACAACAAGGGAACTCGATGACTTTTTGACGAAGAAGCTTCGCGAGTTCACATGTGCGTTTAGGAAAGAACGTGCGGCCGGAAAGACGGCAAAAGACCTGCGCAAGCTCAAAGAGGAGATGATGGAGACGATCTACAGGATGCTTTGCATATCCCTCGGTAAGCCGCCGGTAACTTTCGATTGGGAAGTCAGAGACAAGGACAAGAAGTTTGTCAGCGAGAGGAACATCACGCCGGTCGAGTTCTTCGACAAATATGTCGGATGGGACCTTGACGAATATGTCACGGTGATCAACGCGCCCACAGCAGACAAGCCCTACGGCAAGACGTACACGGTTCGCTACCTCGGAAATGTCGAGGAGGGCGATTATCCGGTCAAATATCTTAACCTGCCCATGGACGACCTGCGCGATCTTACGATCCGCCAGCTCAAAGACGGCAAGGCTGTGTGGTTTGGCAGCGACGTCGGGCAGTTCTCGGACAGAAAGGGCGGATATCTCACTAGTGACATCCTTGAAGTCGATAAGCTTTTCGGCACGACGTTCGGGATGGACAAGGCCGAGAGACTCGATTACTACGAAAGCCTTATGACGCACGCCATGGTCATTACGGGGGTCGATCTCGATGAGAGCGGACGTCCGCTCAGGTGGAAGGTTGAAAACAGTTGGGGCAAGGATGTCGGCGAAGACGGTTTCTACGTTATGGACGATAAGTGGTTTGGCGAATACGCTTATCAGATCCTTCTCAACAAGAAGTACCTTTCGAAGAAACAGAAGAAGATGTTTGAGGCAGAGCCTGTAGTGCTTGAGCCTTGGGATCCGATGGGAAGCCTTGCGAGATAAGAATTGGAATTTGCGGTTCGTCTGTGGCGTGGGACGGGAAGGTTAGTTTTTGGCTGAGTCGGACCGGTAAGCTTGTCCCGGGCTGAGGCGGGCCGGTTGCTTTGCCCATAGGCTGA
>JAILKT010000102.1 GCA_024693545.1 Lachnospiraceae bacterium | reverse complement strand
TATCTCGGTGCGAAATACAAGGTTATGACCATGAACAGATCCTGCGATGTTCTTGACAGGCTTACGACATATAAGCCGGATCTTATATTGCTCGATATCGCTATGCCCGAAATAGACGGCAAAGAACTCTTTAAACTTATTAAAGAGATACCGGGCTGCGAAAATATCCCGATACTTTTCCAGACAGGTATGGCAGGGATCAATACCGTTAGGGAGTGTGTGAAGCTCGGTGCTGCGGGCTTTGTTATCAAGCCGCTCCAAAAGCCGGTGCTTCTTGAAAGAGTGGACGAGGTTCTCGGTGTTGATGCGAAAAAGACTGTTTATGTATTTGAAGAAAAAGATTTCATTTTTCAGCTCATCAACGGTTTCCTGAAGGATACGTATGATGTTATCAGAGGAGAATCGGTAGTAAATTCAAACAATCGTCTTGAAGAGATTAATCCCGATGTAATAATGATCGATCTTGACAGCTCCGCGTTTATTCTTAATCACGTCAGGGGTACGGCGAATCAGCTTTCCATACCTCTTGTGCTGCTGACAAAGGATCTTGAGAGTGACATCGTAAAAAAAGAAAAACTCAGCCCCAATACCGCATTCGTTCAGATGCCTCTGAATAAAGAGCCTGTTCGCGAAGCGGTTACCGTCATGGCACAAAAAAAGGCCGCAAATGCGAGATAGGTCTTGTTATAAAAGCAAATTCATGCTTTAATGTAAGGCAGAAAAATAGAGCCGCCGATCGGGGCGGAGGGGAAGTAATGAAATGACAAATGTAGCTATGAAAGATAAGAAGAGGATTGTCGTAAAAGTAGGCACATCCTCTCTTGTTCATGAAGAAACAGGGCTTATGGACCTTGAAAGGCTCGAAAAGCTCGTAAGAGTACTGACAGATCTGCACAACAGCGGAAAGGATGTCATCCTTGTTTCGTCGGGTGCTATCGCAGTTGGTGTGAAACGTCTCGGACTCAAGGAAAAGCCCGGAACAAAAGCAGGAAAGCAGGCTTGTGCGGCAGTAGGCCAGGCAAACCTCATGATGCTTTACCAGAAGATTTTTGGTGAGTACGGTGTTACAGCGGCTCAGGTTCTTATCACAAAGTACACTATGATCGAGGATGTCAGCCGCAGAAATGCGAGAGCCACGTTTGCCGAACTTCTTAAGATGGGCGTTATCCCTGTTGTAAACGAAAACGACACGGTTTCAACCGATGAGATCGAGTTCGGCGACAACGATACGCTTTCGGCAATCGTTGCGGCACTTGTCGGAGCAGATCTTTTGATCCTTCTTTCCGATATCGAGGGACTTTATACCGATGACCCGAAAAAGAGCAAGGATGCAAGGTTCATCGACGTTGTAGAGAAGATAGATGATGAGATACTTGCGATGGGCAAGGGCGCCGGCAGTACGGTCGGAACCGGAGGTATGTGCACAAAGATCGAAGCTGCCCGTATTGCAACGGATTCGGGCGCGGACATGATAATAGCTCCTGCGACGGAGATGAGTATTATCAACAGGATCCTCGAAGGCGATAAAGTCGGAACACTGTTTGTGGCACATAAAAATGAAAATTTTCACCTGATCGACTATCTCAGCCGTTCAAGGAAGAAATAAGCCCGCGCACTGAAGGCGGGAAAAGGTAAATTGGGACACGCAGCCCGCGCACTGAAGGCGGGAAAAGGTAATTGGCGGGACAAATAATCAGAGGGGGAAAATCCGGATGGCTGTAAAAACACTTGTTGTTGACGATAACGAGATCAATGCTATGTTGATCCATGACCTTCTGGAAGGCTTTTCTATCGAATCGGATATAGCCGAATCGGGCGAGCAGGCCATCGATATGGTTTCCAATAACGATTATATCTTCATATTGATGGATTATGTAATGCCGGAGATGGACGGTATCGAGGCAACGCGGATAATCTGTCGTATCAAGCCGCTAATGAGGATATACGCCATGACCGGCGATCTCGGAACGGATCTTTTGCGTGAATTTATGAATGCCGGTGCAACGGGCGCGCTCACGAAGCCGATCAAACTCACCGAGCTCTATGACATAATCAGAGACAACCTTTCGGAATCGGAATATACGATCCCGGATATACTTCGTGAAAAATTCGGTGAGGATACGAACAAAGAAACCGGCAGCATAAGCGGAGAGATCGATCTTAAAGCATATCTTGAAAAGATACCCCAGCTTGATTATAATGTCGGCCTTTCAAACATAATCGGCAATACGGAGGGCTATAAGAGGCTGCTTAAGGCTTCGATCGGGAATATCAGAGAATACGGAAAGGTTCTCGAAGCTTATCCGGACGGAGCAAAAAAAGAGCAGGTAAGGATCGCTCTTCACAGCTTAAAGAGCGTTTTTGCCAATATAGGAATAGAGAATCTCAGACTTGAGACGGCGCTTATGGAAAAACTTTCTGTTAAGGAGTTCATGAGCGAAAACGGGGTTGTAAACGATGATTTCAAGACGGGACTCAATTCATATCTGATGAAGCTCAAGGATACCGTGGATTCGCTCGAATCCGCGCTTACCGAATACGAAAGCGCTTTAAGGATCGCAAACGAAGAAAAATATAACAAAGTTGCCGAAAAACCACTGAGCGACGAAGAATGGGAAGAGGTTCTTTCATATACGAAGGAAGCACTCGAAAAGTTCGAGATTGATTTCCTACTTGAAGGGCTCGATCATATGAAGAAGGCAGTTAAGGGCGATGACCGCAGAAATCTTGAAAAAGCCGTTGATGCCGCCAATGAATTCGATTATGACGTGGTGCGGGAGATCATAGCATCCGTAGCGCAGAATAGAAAAGAAAATACAATATAAAAGATCCTATAAAAAGAGGAGAAGCCCGGTAGAGGGGGAGGGTAACTGCCGGGCTTTGTTTTATGAAAAAATGTTATTAGCAACATTCTGTTAAGCGATTCTTTTGTATGACTCAATGATAAACCATAAATATGAGAAAAAAATGACTGTATTATGAACAAATTGTAAATAATTCACCAAAAGAGAATTATGCGTGAAGTCAGAACATGGGCGTTGATTGGTGACAGTAAAAAACGATTGTGATACACTTATACGTAAGGGTGTTTTTTGTGAGAACGAATGGATCATATAGGGCATTCGGATATACGAAAAGGTTGAGAACACTCAAAGGAAGGAGTCATAATGTCGGGAAATTCACATATTAAGGATATAAGTCTTGCACCTTCGGGGCACAGAAAAATAGAATGGGTAGCGAGAAATTGCCCGCTTCTTTCGGGGCTTAAGGAAGAATTTTCGAAGACGAAGCCTTTTGCGGGCATCAGGATCGCACTTTCAATCCACCTCGAAGCTAAAACAGCATATCTTGTTAAGGTACTCAAGGCCGGCGGCGCAGAGATGTTCGTCACGGGAAGCAATCCGCTTTCCACGCAGGACGATGTTGCTGCGGCACTTGTTGACAGCGGAATTGAAGTACATGCATGGCACGGAGTTACAGAGGAAGAATATGAAAAACACATTGACTGTGTTCTTTCGTGCAAGCCACAGATCGTCATCGATGATGGCGGCGACCTTGTAAATGCGCTCCACACGCGCTTTAGGGACCTTCTCCCCGGTGTTATCGGCGGATGTGAAGAAACGACTACGGGTATCTTAAGGCTTAAGGCGATGAACAGGGACGGAAAGCTTGAGTTCCCGATGGTTCTTGTTAATGATGCGGACTGCAAGCACCTTTTTGACAACCGATACGGCACGGGCCAGTCGGTTTGGGACGGAATAAACAGGACAACCAATCTCATCGTCTGCGGAAAGATCGTAGTGGTCGCAGGTTACGGATGGTGCGGCAGAGGTGTGGCAATGAGAGCGAAGGGACTCGGTGCGAGGGTTATCGTGACTGAGGTGGATCCCGTTAAAGCAATTGAGGCCGTCATGGACGGTTTTGATGTAATGCCTATGCATGAAGCCGCTCCGCTCGGTGATTTCTTCGTTACGGTTACGGGTTGCAGCGGAGTTGTGACGACGGAAGATTTTAAGGTCATGAAAAATGGTGCAATATGCTGTAATGCAGGCCACTTTGATGTTGAGGTTGATGTTGCGGGCCTTAAGGCTATGGCCACAGAGGTTCGTGAGATGAGAAATAACATAATGAGTTATAAGATCGCGGAGGATAAGTGGATCAACATCCTTGCGGAAGGCAGGCTTGTAAATCTTGCGGCAGGTGACGGACATCCCGCCGAGATCATGGATATGAGCTTTGCGATACAGGCGCTGTGTGCGAAATACCTTGTGGAACACAGCCGGGAGCTTAAAGAAAAGCTTATTCCGGTGCCTCGTGAGGTTGACAGGGCAGTTGCTCTTCGAAAGCTCGAAAGCATGGGCAAACACATAGATACGCTCACTCCGGAACAGAAAAAATATCTCGGTATCGACTGATGATCGGGCGTACAACAAGGAGGACGACAAGTGTTTAACAACAAGATATTAAAAGTAATGCCATATGTTTTGGGAGTACTCATACTTGTGCTCATTACGATCATGATCATACTTAAGGTGAGTGACAGTGCCCCGGAAGAGGAAAAGACAGAAAAGACGGAAACTGTCGTATCTGATCTGAACAAGGACGAAGAAGTTCCGGGTTCCGAAGCGGAAACGGAAAAGACCGCGGATGAGAAAGCAGGGGAAAAGCAGGAAGAAAAGAATACAGAAGTGAAGGAAAACGCCGAAGCGGAAGATGAGCCTGCAGGTTCCGACCTGGTTCAAAACGAGACCGCTCAGGAAAACGACGGCGGCACCGGAAACGAAGAAGATAAGACCGTGGATATAGAGCCAACTCCCTCAGCAACTCCTTCGCCCACTCCGATCCCCGAACTTATATATGAGTACAAAGACGATTATATCGAGACAAAGGATGATGTCAATCTGAGAGTCGGGCCTTCGACAGATACCGACATTGTCGTTAATCTGAAGACCGGAAAACGCTTAAAGCGTACCGGTTATAATGAAAAATGGACACGTGTCATATATGAGGACAAGGAGTGTTATATTTACACACCTCTTGTTACGGGAGTCTTCGAGGAACCCTCCGAAGACGGAAATGCTGTAGGCAGTGAACAGACGGGGACGGGAACCGCCTCGCTTACCACAGGCGTCGCAGCGCCGAACGGATTTATCGTTTGTATCGATCCCGGACATCAGACAAAGGGCAACAGTGAAAAGGAGCCGCTTGGACCCGGATCGAGTGAAATGAAAGCCAAGGTTTCTTCGGGAACAAGCGGAAATACGTCGGGATATCCGGAATACAAGCTTAACCTCACTGTTTCCTTAAAGCTTCGTGATGAGCTTGTTGCAAGGGGATATACGGTTATAATGACACGTGACATCAATGATGTAAACATCTCAAATTCGGAGAGAGCTAAAATTGCAGCGGATGCGGGTGCTCAGGCGTTTATAAGAGTTCATGCCAATTCTTCTACGGATACAAGCGTGAACGGTGTTGAAACGATCTGCATGACAAATGAGAACAAGTATAATGCCGAATTATACGGCGCGTCGAGAAAGCTTTCGGATGCCGTTCTTGACCATGTTGTGGCAAGTACCGGCGCAAAGAAGAGATATGTCTGGGAAACGGATACGATGACGGGCATAAACTGGGCCGAAGGACCTGTTACGATCCTCGAGATGGGTTATATGAGCAACAAGGACGAAGAAGAGAAACTCCTGGATGATGATTATCAGAACAAGATCGTGCTCGGTGTTGCGGACGGTATAGACGAATATTTCAGTGAATGATCGCCGCATAGGCGTTATATAACAGCAAAAGCCTCTCATAGGAGAGGCTTTTGTATTTCAGTAAAAGAATCTTTATATGGGGTCTTCTGTCACTGAGAAAGTGCTTTTTCGTAATCATCAAAAATGTAAGCAAGAACGGGAGCGATTCCGACAAGCTCGCAACCATATGTAAATTCATCGCCTTCACCGGGCTCTTTACGGATGATCTTAACAACACAGTAAAGCTTGGCATCGTTGGTTCCGATGGTCAGGCATGCGTTGAAATAGAAACCAAGGGGAAGATCGTTGGCCGAACAAAAACCAAGACCTCCTTTGGAAACGTTAAATACCGTAATGGGAGCGTCCAGATCGCTGAGCAGAATGTTGTCCTGCTTGAACAGAGATGATATCTCGAGAGTCATAGTGATGGGCAGACGCTTGTCTTTCCTTTTCTCTTCCATTAGTAAACCTCCTGTTGAGAAGCTGCAAATGAGCTTCGGTTCCTCCTTTGTATGGGGAACGACTGCATTAGTGACAAATGATACCTTCCATGTGACAGTATAGCACTTGCCCTACGGATTGTCATCTATAATTCGAATACTGAATTTCGGCCTGGACACGTCTTGCTTTGATCAGAATAACGACGGTTATGACTGTTATAACAATTGAAAGCAGAGAAGTGATTATCCCAAACGTCAAAGCGGAACCTGAGAACAATTCCTCCAATAATTCGTAGAGGTCGATCCCGAGATACCTGTTGAAATCTCTGTTAAGGGAGCGATCCAGAATACCGGTGGATTCAGCAATATACCGGAATGATTGTACAAAGAATGTATAGAGGATAAGACCAAGGACTGAGAATACAAGGCCTATGATCATCATAACAATAGGGAAAAGAGATACTTTTCCGCGCTTGCCGAAACCACTTAACATGTATCGTACAGATTTGAATGACCGGATCAATGAAATGTAATATATCAACAAAAGCGTGATCGCAATGGCAGAGGGTATGAATGCGATGAGTACCATTTCGGCTTCACGACGTGTCGAGATGAATAAAAACATAAAAAGGATCAGGATGAATGCCGAAATTACGATAGAGAGCACAAAATATGCGGTGCATAATCCGGATGCGATCGATATTCCCGCGGTTCTGATCGGCTGACCGGTTTTAAAGTATTTCTTTGCCGACGCATATGTGTAAAATGCTGCCACTATCAATAAAGCCGATAAGCATGCACTGAAAAAGGCGCCTACTACAATGCCCATACCACCGAATGAGGATGTAGTAGCGGCCTCAACAATACTTAAAAATACGGCGAGAGATGACAGAATGCCGTAAACCAGCAATAACGGTGATGCAAGGAAAGTTGCGAGTCTGTTGTATGCAGGTGATCCGGGACCGCCGTAAGGGAAAGTGTAATAAGCGGTAGGGTTATACGGAGCAGCCTCACCATAACCCTGAGGCTGAGCATAACCCTGAGGCTGAGCATAACCCTGAGGCTGACCATATCCCTGAACGGGCTGAACAGGAGCCGGAGCGGGCTGAGCGGGAGCCGGAGCGGGCTGAGCAGGAGCCGGAGCGGGCTGAGCAGGCTGAACATCGACGGGAGCGGGCTGAGCGGGCTGAACATCGACGGGAGCGGGCTGAGCGGGCTGAACTGCTTCGGAAACAGTGTTTTCGGAACTTTCGCCGGGGCCGGAAACCTGCTGTGTACAGGTACAGATTTCTCCGTCCTTGAGTGGTCTTCCACAATTGGTGCAGAACATGTTAAAATCCTCCTTACTTGGTTGAAGTATGCTACAAAATACCTGTTTAGTATTATATCAAATCATGAAATATAAAGGAAGAAAAAAAGCGATGAAAAACACGAAAAATAAGTGACGGAAAAAACTGAAAGACCCGCGGCCGACAAATATAAAAAACGTGACTGACATTTCAGCAGAAAAGACCGATCACAAATACGGAAAGACATGAGAAAAAGGCAACTGTGATCAGGCTGCGGCCGCAAAGAGAAAGAATGAGCGCAGTAACGAATCCTGCGGTTGCCGATATAAGCGAATCGGTAGAGAAAAAGATGGCGGGAACCGTCATAGCCGAAAGAACGGCATAGGGAACATATGTCAGGAGCGAACGTATGAAACGGCTCTTGATCTTACGGCTGAACGCAACGAAAGGGATCGTGCGGACAAGGTATGTTGAGAGGGTCATAACAGCGAGATAGATGAAAAATTCATTACCCATGATGCACCTCCTTATCGTTCAATTTCGATACCGAGGTGTCTTTTGCAGGCGCTCCGCCGTTATCGTCGGAAGCTTCGTCTTTAAGCGCAGACGTTTCGTTATTATAGCCGGGCGCTTCGCCGTTTTCGTCGGAAGCTTCGTCTTTTATCGGGAAGAAGATCGCACCGACTACAGAAGAAACGATCGCGCAGATGATGACGCTGATACCTGATGAAATTTCAAAGAAAGGCTGAAAGTAAAGAAAAATGCTAAGCGCAACGCTTATGATAACAACGACCGTAACGCTGAGTGCTTTTTTCATGGGCGGAATGACGATAGCAATGAACATTCCGTAAAGTGCAACGTTGAGAGCCGTAGAGATCGAAGCGGGAAGTATGTCGCCGCTGACGGCTCCGAGAAGCGTGCCGAGACTCCAGCCTATATAGGGAAGTGAGCACAGACCGAAAAAATAGCGTCTGCCGATCTCTTCGCCGCGGCTCGAAGCGACTGCATATATTTCATCGGTAACGAACTGACCGAACAGAATTCGTATCTTTGTGGAGAAACTTTTGTCAACGGACTGTGACAGCGAGACCGACATCAGGCTGTAACGCGAGTTGATGACAAGCTGGGAGACGATCATCTCGACATATGAGCCGGCAGCGGCCATGATGTTGAGACCGGCGAACTGTCCTGCGGATGTGAGGTTGGTCATGGAAATGAGAACTGTCTGCCAAATGGCGAGACCGGCGTTGGTACCCATTATGCCAAAGGAAAAGGAGACCGCAAGATAGCCAAGACCTATCGGCAGCCCGTCGATCATTCCTTTCCTGAGACTGTTCATACATTCCCTCCCGTATATCGATCCTTCATTCCGCCGTAAAACGCTGCCACGCAGGTGAGGCGGATACTTCTTTCAAGAAAAGAGCCGGCTCTGTACGGCCGGCTCTTGTTATAACCTGTAAATCTAACTATTATTTTATAAACTATATGTTATAAACTAACCGGTTAGTAGACGGATCATAACCAGCAGTGACTATTAGCACTTTGTAACGTTCGCAGCCTGAGGTCCTTTTTCGCCTTCAACTACATCAAATGTTACAGCTTCGCCCTCTTCGAGAACCTTGAAGCCGTCCATGTTTAATGCTGAGAAATGAACGAATACGTCGTTACCTTCCTCGTCGGAGATGAATCCGAAACCCTTTTTTGCATTGAACCACTTAACAGTACCCTTCTTCATAAAATGCCTCCATAAAAATAAAAAAATAAACATGAGTATCACATTTGACACCCAAATCATAATTTATCATACATGTATATCAATGTCAAAGAAAATGTTTTGATATTTTTCTTTTTGGTTTGAAAGATTTGTTGTGTATGATATACTTTTTTTGATGTCGAGGACATCTCGATAGAACAGATACGGAGGATTTGATCATATGTCAGAAAAACTACCGAAGGGAGATTTAAGAATCCCTGCAGCGTATAAACTGATAAAGGAGGAATATGTACCGGACTGCAAAGGGTACGGATACCTCCTTAAACATATAAAAAGCGGGGCACGCGTGTGCCTTATAAAGAATAACGATATAAATAAAGCATTCTGTATAGCATTCAGGACACCCCCGAAGGATGATACGGGTGTTGCACATATCATCGAACACACGGTTCTGTGCGGATCGCGCAAGTACACAGCCAAGGATCCATTCATCGAGCTTGCCAAAGGTTCTCTTTCAACATTTCTTAATGCGATGACTTATCCCGATAAAACATGTTATCCCGTTGCGAGCTGCAACGATAAGGATTTCGAAAATCTTATGGATGTCTATATGGACGCGGTGCTTCATCCCGCCATTTACGGGAAGGAAGAGATATTCCGCCAGGAAGGCTGGCATTACGAGATCGATTCCCCCGAGGATGACATTGTTATAAACGGAGTCGTATACAGCGAAATGAAGGGCGTGTTCTCGTCTCCCGATGAGCGTCTCGAAAGAGGGGCTTTTAATACTCTTTTCCCCGATAACGCATATGGAGTCGAAAGCGGAGGTGACCCGGCTGCGATCCCGACTCTCACATATGAAGATTTCCTTGATTTCCACAGAAAATATTATCACCCCTCAAACAGCTACATCAGCCTTGTCGGTGACATTGACATGGAAGAAAGGCTTGAATGGCTTGACAGGGAGTATCTCAGTGAGTACAGCGAGATCGAGGTTGATTCGGCGATGAAACTTCAGAAGCCCATAGGCGTTATAAATGCCGAAGGCACATATCCCCTTGCGGATGACGATACCGAAGAGGACGCCACATATTTTAACTGGAGCTTTATGCTCGCCAACGGCGATGATCTTGACACAAATTCCGCACTCGGTGTTATCTGCCAGGTACTTTTTGATATTGTGGGCGCTCCGGTGAAGGAAGCACTCATAAAAGCGGGCGTCGGCGATGATGTGTCATTCTCGCTCACAGACGATCTGCTCCAGCCGTTCGGGAGCCTGATAATAAAGAATACCGACGAAAGTAAGCTCGGGCAGATAAAAGAGATCATAAAAGAGAAGCTCGAAGAGGCTGTGCGCGACGGACTTAACAGAAGGTCGCTACTCAGCGCCATAAATAAGGCGGAATTCCTTTTCAACGAAGAGGATTACGGAACTACTCCGAAGGGGCTTATATACATTCTCAGATCCCTCGACACATGGCTTTACGATGACGATGCGGCTTTTGACGCTCTTTCGAGACGCGGTTCCTTTGATTTCCTTCGCGAAAAGATGGAAGGCTCATATTATGAGGACCTTGTGCGTGACTACCTTTTGAACGGAAAGTCGCAGTCTTACTTTGTACTGAAACCCGAAAAGGGCAAGCAGAGACGCGAAGACGAAAAGCAAAAGAAGGCCATGAAGGAGTTTAAGGCGTCGCTTTCCGGGAAAGAGATTGAAGAGCTGATAGCGAAAACAAAGGCCCTTCGCGCATATCAGGAAGAGCCATCGAGTCCGGAGGATCTGCTCACGATACCGCTCCTTGAAAGAAAAGACATCGCAAAAGAAGGGACGGTGCCGGTCAACGAACTGAGGAAGATGGGCGAAATACCCGTTCTTTTCCATGATATTGATACGAACGGGATCATATATTTTGACCTTATGTTTGATCTTAATGATATCGGGATAGCGGATGTGCCCTATCTCGGGCTTGCAATGAGGCTTTTCGGTAATCTCGATACGAGCGAACATTCATATTTTGAGCTTGATAACGAGACCGGTATCCACACGGGTGGCATAGGGATACACATAAACACGTACAGCAACGGCAAGAGCACTTCTTACAGACCGATGATAATGGTATCCGGAAAGGCTCTTGAAAGAGAGAAGGACAATCTTCTGAAGCTTATGTTTGAAGAGCTTCTTGATACCGATTTCTCATCTGTCGTGAGAATAAGAGAAGTGATAAAAGAGAGCATAGCCGGAATGAAGAGCTCGTTTGTATACTCGGGACACAGAACGGCATTGCAGGAAGCCCGCGCCGCACTCAGGAGCGGTGATGCATTCCTGAGCGACACCGACGGTCACAGACAGTACGAATTTTTATGTAAGCTCGCCGATGCGCCCGACAGTGATATAGAAAAGGCCGGCGAGAGGATCAGGTCGATACTTGAAAAGGCGCTCACAAAAGAGAACCTTACGCTGAACATCACGACCGGCGCAGATATTTACAAGAAGTTTGAGGCTCCCGCACTGGCGATGATCGACAGACTTCCCTCGTCAGGAAAGGAGAGGAAAGCAGCGAAAGGACCTGAGTACAAGATCGGAGCACGCAGGGTCGGTTACAAAACCGCGGGCGATGTCAATTTCGTGGCGATGTCCGGATGTGTGGACGCCGAATCACCCGAACTTGTGGGACATTTGATGCTTGTTTCATCGCTTCTTTCGGTCGGATACCTCTGGAACAACATCAGAGTTCTCGGTGGTGCGTACGGATGCGGATTTAGCTACAACAGAAGCGGCGGAAGTGCCGGACTCTTCTCGTACAGGGATCCCCAGCTCAGCCGGACCCTCGGAATATACGCGAGCATCGCGGGATTCCTCAAAGATTTCAGCGTTGAAGAGAGGGAGATGACAAAATACATCATAGGAACCATCGGTAATATCGACACACCGCTCACTCCCGATTTGCTCGGAAGGTTTTCCCTTAACGCCTATATGACCGAGATCGACGCGGATTGGCTTCAGAAGAGGAGAAAAGCGGTCCTTGAAGCACAGGAAGAGGATATGAGAAATCTCGCTCCGATATTTGACGGGATAGAAAAGACGAAAAATATATGCGTTGTCGGAAGCGAGACCGCCATTGAGGCTGAGAAGGACGTGTTTGAGACGATAGAAAATCTCATTTGAATGCAAACCCGCGGCGCAGGACTTTGGTCGTGGCGGAAAAGGTGAATCCGCAATGCAGGACTTTGGTCGTGGCGGAAAAGGTGAATCCGCAATGCAGGACTTTGGTCGTGGCGGGATGAGAAACGTACGAATAACGGAGGACACGGAATGTTTAAGTCCGGATTTATTGCGCTTGTAGGCAGGACGAATGTCGGGAAATCAACGCTTATGAACAGGCTTGTGGGGCAGAAAGTGGCGATCACTTCAAATAAGCCACAGACCACCCGCACAAGCATAAAAACAATACTCACCGAAGAGCGCGGACAGATGATCTTCATAGATACTCCGGGCATTCACAAGATAGAACATAAGCTGGGCGAGCACATGGAGGAGACAGCAAAGAGGACACTCGGTGAGGCCGATGTCGTACTCTGGCTTGTCGAGCCGTCAAAGACAACGGGAGCCGGAGATGCGCGTGTTTCTGAGCTTCTTAAGGGGTCATCGGCGAAAAAAGTTCTGGTCATAAATAAGATAGACAAAGTCCCGAGGGAGGAACTGCCCCGTCTTATCAAGATGTACAGCCCGCTTGCCGATTTTGACGAGGTCGTGCCTGTGAGCGCGGCGACAGGAGAAAATGAAGAAGAACTCAAAAACGTGATCTTTGATCTGCTCGATGAAGGTCCCATGTACTACGATGAGGATGAACTTACGGATCAGCCGCTCAAGCAGATCGCAGCCGAGCTTGTGAGGGAGAATGCACTCAGGTTTCTGAAGGACGAGGTGCCCCACGGGATAGCTGTGTGCGTTGAACTTATGAAGGAGCGCGCACGGGGCGGGGGATATGTTGAATATGACGAAAATGAGGACACCGTTTCGGGTGAAGGCACCGGAATATTTGATATTGAGGCATCGATCATTTGTGAGAGAGATTCGCATAAGGGAATAATCATAGGAAAACAGGGAGCGATGCTCAAAAAGATAGGAACTGCCGCGCGACTTGAGATGGAAGCTTTTATGGGATGCAGGATTTTCTTAAAGCTTTTTGTTAAGGTCAGAAAAGATTGGCGTGACAGTGAGATGTTCCTCAAGGACTACGGATTTGCGGCGGCTCCGAGGGACAGGTAAAGGAAAAGCAGCGTGCAG
>JAILKT010000035.1 GCA_024693545.1 Lachnospiraceae bacterium | reverse complement strand
TAGCCACGGCGAAGCAGTTCGATAGCTACAATATTTTCAAGCACTCTGCCGTAATCCATATTCTTTGTGCCGATTTTTGCGTAGCGGAATGAATGGTCGCTAAGGTAGTATTTCTCGGTTGTCGAAAGATATTTCTTTCCTTTGATGTCGTATCGGCGTACTTTATAAAATGCAAAGGCATTGCAGAGGTACTGCATATATGAACTAACAGTCTTGTGGTTGATTTTATCCTTATGGCTGTTAAAAGTATCTGCAATAGCTCTGGCAGATGTAAGGTTTGAGATATTATCCATGAGAAAGTCTGCAAGTCTGTTCATAAGAGCCGTATTGCGAATTTTATACTTTTGGCGAATATCCCTGATGATCAGCGTGTTAAAGACTTCCGCAATATAGTCGTATTTTGCTTCAAAGTCCTTATACACATAAGATCCAGCCATACCGCCCTCACTAACATATTTATCAAAGGCAGCGTAAAGGTCAGTATATTCAAAGTATTTTACATATTCAGCAAAGGAAAACGGATAGACCTTGATTTCAAAAGTTCTTCCTGTGAACAGTGTTGCAAGATCAGAGCTTAACAGAAATGCGTTAGAGCCTGTGATATAAATATCGTATTTTTCTGATGCATGTAAGCCATTTATCGCTTTTTCAAAATTGTTGCACATCTGTATTTCATCTATCAGGACGAAGTTATCAGCGTCTTCCTTGTAGGCTGCGTTGATATAGTCATACAGCGGTCTATACTCTGTCAGATTATCGAAATCCGGCAGATTGAAGTTGATGTGTATAATATTGGCATTCTCGACGTTAGCACTTACATAGCTTTTGAATGCTTCTAGCAATTTTGACTTACCGCTTCGGCGGACACCCGTGATGACCTTTATATCAGGCGTACCGATCACATTGATTACTCTTTCCAGATAGTCTTTTCGTTCAATCAGTTTCATAAGCACTCACGCTACTTTAACATTATTATGCTATTTCTATTTCCCAAAATCAAATAATTTTTATTTTTGGGAAGATTTCTGTTTCAAGTACAATCCCCCCTTTCATCGTATTTATGCTACCGGAATTGATAACATTTCATTAGGATGTCGTATGGAACTCTCGGCGCATATAGAAATAGCCCTTCGCGTTTCGAAATTACTCGAAACGAAAGGGCTGTAAATCCTAACTTGTATTGATATTTCATTCAGGCCGAGCGCGCCGGCATATATCTCCGTCCGCTCGGGTTTTGTTTCAACCCATCCCCGAGCGCGCCGGTGTGTTTCTCCGGCAAACGATAGACCGGGCGCTTTTTCTCGGTCGTGTTTGCGGAGAAATATACCTGGCAGCGAGGGTTTAGTTCATCTCACCCCCGAGCGCGCCGGCATATATCTCCGTCCGCGAGGTCTATCATGATTTTTATCAGGGCGTGATGAGCTCTTTTCCGCCCATATAAGGACGAAGCACTTCGGGAATACGTACCGACCCGTCCTCATTGAGATTGTTCTCAAGAAGTGCTATAAGCATTCTGGGCGGAGCGACAACCGTATTGTTAAGCGTATGAGCGAAGTACTTACGTCCGTCGCTGCTTACGACTCTGATTCCGAGACGTCTTGCCTGAGCATCTCCGAGGTTTGAACAGCTTCCGACTTCGAAGTACTTCTTCTGTCGGGGTGACCATGCCTCAACATCACATGACTTAACCTTAAGATCGGCCAGGTCTCCCGAGCAGCACTCAAGGGTACGAACAGGGATATCCATGCTGCGGAAGAGATCGACTGTGTTCTTCCAAAGCTTGTCATACCAGATCATGCTTTCCTCGGGCTTCGAGATAACGATCATCTCCTGCTTTTCAAACTGGTGGATTCTGTATACACCACGTTCCTCTATGCCATGTGCTCCCTTTTCCTTTCGGAAGCAGGGTGAATAACTTGTAAGTGTATGAGGAAGCGAATCTTCCTCAACGATAGTATCAATATAACGACCGATCATCGAATGCTCGGATGTACCGATAAGATAGAGATCTTCGCCCTCGATCTTGTACATCATTGCATCCATCTCGGCAAAGCTCATTACACCTGTAACAACATTGCTTCTGATCATGAAAGGAGGAACCACATACGTAAATCCTCTGTCGATCATGAAATCACGTGCATACGAAATACATGCCGAATGAAGACGTGCAATGTCACCGATCAGATAATAGAATCCGTTTCCGGCAACACGTCTCGCTGCATCAAGATCAAGACCGTGAAGCTTTTCCATGATGTCCGTGTGATAAGGGATCTCAAAATCAGGAACCAGGGGCTCACCGAATTTTTCAATCTCAACGTTGCAGGAATCATCCTTGCCGATAGGAACGGATGGATCAATGATATTGGGAATGATCATCATTCTCTTTGTTACTTCTTCCTCAAGACGTGTCTGCTCTGCTTCAAGCGCGGCAAGCTCGTCCGAGAACTCGGAAACCTGCTTTTTAAGGTTTTCTGCCTCTTCTTTTTGTCCTTTAGCCATAAGACCGCCGATCTGCTTGGAAATCGAATTTCTCTTCTGACGGAGGTCATCGGCCGACTGCTGGGTCTTACGTCTCTGCGCATCAAGCTCGATCACTTCATCAACAAGCGGAAGTTTACTGTCCTGGAACTTGTTGCGAATATTCTGTCTTACTTTTTCAGGCTCTTCTCTTAAAAATTTAATATCTATCATTGATCATCAATCCTCCTGATATATTATCTTTACCGATCGGGCATTGCTTCGCTGTCGATTCACGGGTCATGATACACCAACCCACGTCAAAAGTAAAGCGTTCGTGAGCATCCTTTTCACCGCTCGCTCATATGCACTGTGCCGAAAAGTACAGTGACCGGGCATACCTTATTCGTTGAAGAAAAATTCGCGCAGTTCACAGTTTCCGATCGACACACTGCTGAATTCCTCGTTTGTTATCGACTTGAAATACGCGGTTATCATTCTGACTACTCCACCGTGTGTCACCAAAAGGAATGTTTTGTTTTCCCTGATCTGACGTTCTTTCAGCTCGTCAAGGAGATTGAATATGCGTTGTCCGAGTCTGAGCATAGACTCTCCTCCGTTATAATCGCAGGCAAACTGCTTTTTTACCTCATGGAATACTCCCGGATACTTCGCATACTCATGACCTTCATACTCGCCAAAGTTCTGTTCTATAAGACGCGGCTCGCGTTCCCTCGGAATGCCTGTAATCTCGCTAATTATGCGTGCTGTTTCATCCGCACGGTTCAGTGTGGATCCGATGATAAGATCGATTCCGGGATTGTCTTCTTTAAGTCTCATCCCGAGATTCTTCGCCATTTCTATTCCTTTCGGCGTGAGCGGCATATCGGTGATCCCCTGTACCCTTTTTTCTACATTCCAAATCGATTCACCGTGTCTTGTAATAAAAATCCTGTTATTCATAAATGTTCCCCGTTTGCATTGATGTGAACCCTGCCCCCAGACTTCGTCAAAGCGGACGGCTCATTATTCTTTCTGTTTTCCGAAAAACATTATACCCTATTCTTTAGCACATGCAAGCCTCCCGGACATGCACCCGCAGGATCGTCAGTCGCTGTATATTTACCTGTTGTTTCCCGCTCTGCGATCTGAACGCCTTTTCATAAAAAGAAGACTCCGTGCCACGATCTGTCATGGCTCGGAGTCTTTTATCATTCCGCTTGCTGATATTTTCTATTCGAAAAAGGAAAGCATATCTTCTTTACTTCTGCCGGTATTTACCATTCATAGAAGGGAAACATGTCTTCCAAGTCTTTAAACGGATCAAAATAATCGGGTATTTCTTCCGATGTGTACGGCTCGGTCTGAGTTTCCGGATTCTCGGGGAGACCATCCTTCGGGGAGACTATGGGTGCCTCGGGATTTGTTTCTTCGCCCGACTCCTCCGGTTGCTCTGCGGGTTCTTCTGCTGTTTCTTCCGCAGGTTCTTCCTCAGGTTCAGGTTCATTCCCGAGAACCACTTCAATCTCTTTCTCTACAAATTCATTGTCAACAAGTCTCATAACCGTGATCTTAACCTCTGTTCCTGCTCTGTAGGAGCTTATCGCCGTCCTCAGATCCGTTGTAGTCGATACGGTTACCGCATTAACACGTATTATGATATCACCTATTTCGATTCCGGATGTCTCCGCAGCCAATCCCGGATCCACTTCCGCAACATAAACACCCATAGGCCACTTATATGCCTGCGCGATCGCCGATGTTACGGTCTGAACATGAACGCCCAGATATCCTTTTTCTTCGGGTGCAAGTGCTTCTCTGTTCCCAAGTTCGTCAAGTATCTGTTGTGCTCTCGAGATGGGGATTGCGAAGCCCATTCCCTCAACAGCTGCGGAAGAGAACTTGACCGAATTGATTCCGATCACTTCTCCGCTGACGTTTATAAGAGCTCCGCCACTGTTTCCGGGATTTATGGCAGCATCGGTCTGTATCAGGATCATCTTCGTTCCGTCAATGGTCACTTCTCTGTCTTTAGCACTTATATAACCAACCGTCGTGGACTGTCCGTATCCCATGGCATTACCGATCGCAATAGCCATCTGTCCTACTCTGACATCATCCGAGCTTCCGAGTTTCGCAACAGTAACAGAATCAACAAAATCCTTATCAAGAGTTGTAATGTCTATGGACACAACAGCCAGATCCGCAACAGAATCCGTTCCCTTGATTTCAGCCGAAGCCGTTGTTCCGTCGGTAAATGTGATCTTTATCGAAACTGCTCCCTCAACAACATGATTGTTCGTTGCAATAAGCAGTTCTTTATCTGTCTTTTTTATTACGATTCCGGAACCGGCACCGGGTGTCTGATAAGATCCGAAATAACTTGTTGAGTTAAACATGCAATCAATCTGCACGATTGCCGGTGCAACTTTCTCAACAATTTTCGACACATCGGAATTTGATGTGATCACGGTTTCGATCGTCTCGACCGTCTTAACTTCGTCTGTACCGTCGGCAACAGACTCCTTTGCTATTTGAACAACATTGTATTTTTCGGCATCTTCGGGGAAGAAGTACCCATAGATATAATTACATCCTATGAAAGCAAGCGCAGCTACCAATCCGAAAACGACAGCCTCTAATACTTTGACAAGTACCGGATGCTTTTTTCTGAATATATGCTTCTTCTTTTCGGGTTGAGGCTGAGGTTCTGTCATATACGGAGGCATTCTGTTCTGCATCGGACTGTTCGGATTATAATAGTTTCCGTACATAGAATTACCGTATCCGTAAGGCGTCCCTCCTTCCTGCCTGTAACCGTTATACATATTGGGAGCTGTGTTCTGCCATCCCGCATAATTTCCCTGATACTGCGGTGTATTTGTATTTTGAGCTGCCCAGACGCCCGCTGCCTGCTCAGTTGCCGCCTGCACTCCCGCTGCCTGTTCGGTTGCCGCCTGCACTCCTGCTGCCTGCTCAGCTGCCGCCTGCACTCCCGCTGCCTGCTCAGCTGCTGCCTGCACTCCTGCTGTCTGTTCAGGTGCTGCCTGCACTCCCGCTGCCTGTTCGGTTGCCGCCTGCACTCCCGCTGCCTGCTCGGTTGCCGCCTGCACTCCTGCTGCCTGTTCGGTTGCTGCCTGTTCGGTTGCCGCCTGCACTCCTGCTGCCTGTTCGGTTGCTGCCTGTACCTCTGCGTTTGCACTGTCTGCTGTATCAATTACCGGATTCTGTGTCATAATCTCATTATTTTCTTCCATGATAATTGTCACCTGTCTTTCTTCTTATATGGTAGTGCAACATTCGCGATATGCTGCATTTAGGTTCGTTTGCCATTTCTTTTACATTTCCGAGTCTAACGTGAAAGTGTGATTAGACTGTGAAAAAACTGTAAAGAAAAATCGAAAAACATTGTGCTGAAAGTCATCTTATTGTAGAATCGGTACAAAAGGAACGCAGCTGTACAAGCACGAACGTTTTTGAAAGGAAGAATTGTAAGAATAACAAATGAAAGACACACAGGCAGCCATAAACAGGCTTCATATAATAGTTGACGGACTTTTGATCATAGGCGCATACATGCTTACTTACCCACTGCGTTTCTATGTATTCCCGTCCGTATTTGATTTTATGTCGCTTGCTCCCGGAGAACGCTTTTATACCTTCTCTCATTATCTGAGGAACCTTATAGCTCTTGTTCCGGGATATTTGATCATATATAACATATGCGGGCTATATAAGCATTACAGTACACACAAAACGTTTAAGACAATAGGAAGTCTTATAGAAGCGAACCTCATCGGAATCTTCTACTTCTCTTTCATAATTTTTATTCAGAAGCAGTCGGATGTTTCAAGATGGTTCTACATAATCTTTGCCATCATAAACGTTTTATTCGGGATTATTTACAGATTCCTCAGTTCCCGTGTTTTTTCCCTTATCATCAAAAAAGGGAAAAATCTGCGTCATGTTTTGCTCGTGGGATACTCCCCTTCGGCGCAGGGCTATATTGACAGGATAAATGCCAATCCCGAATGGGGATACAGGATCTTCGGGATCCTTGATGACAATCTTTACGGACCCGTCCGCAAGTCCGGCATTACGGTTTGCGGAGAAATAAACAGGCTTGAGGACATCATAAACGAGAACATGATCGATGAGATCATCGTTACTCTCAATGTCGAAGAATACAGAAAACTCGGAAAGATAGTTAAGATCTGTGAAAAGACGGGAGTTCATACTAAGTTTGTTCCCGACTACAACAATGTGGTTTCTTCCGTTCCCGCCATCGAAGACCTTGGCGGGCTTCCTGTTATCAACATAAGGAATGTTCCTCTCAGCAATTTTTTCAATTCTTCGGTTAAGAGGATTGCGGACATTTTGCTCGGAACGATTGCCACCGTGATTTTCAGCATACCCATGGTGCTCATCGCTATCCTGATCAAATGCACCTCGAAGGGACCCATTATTTACTCTCAGGTTCGTGTCGGTCTCTCCGGTAAACCTTTCAGGATGTACAAATTCCGCTCCATGGAAGTACAGGATGAAGAATCCGAGAAAAAAGAATGGACTACCAGGAAAGACAAACGCGTTACAGGTATCGGACGTATAATACGTAAAACGAGCCTCGACGAACTTCCCCAGCTTTTCAACGTGCTTAAGGGTGATATGAGCCTCGTTGGTCCGCGCCCCGAACGTCCTCAGTTCGTTGAGCAGTTTAAGGAAGAGATACCCCGGTATATGATCAAGCACCAGGTTCGTCCCGGAATGACCGGTTGGGCTCAGATCAACGGTTTCCGCGGCGACACCTCCATTACGGGCAGGATCGACCACGACCTATACTACATCGAGAACTGGAGTCTCTGGCTTGACTTAAAGATACTCTTCCTCACGATATTTAAGGGATTTATCAATAAAAACGCATATTAAAAAAGCTTCGGGTCCCCCGCAACGTTTTACCGCGGTGATGCCCGGGCAAACAGAATATTAGGAGATCTGCATGGACGATAAAAACAATAATTTTGACAACAACGACAAAAACAACGATATCATCAAAAATGACGATGATAACAACTACGAAGACATCTGCTATATGTGCAGAAGGCCCGAAAGTCAGACAGGACGTCTTCTCAAGATGGCCGGCTCGTTCTGCGTATGCGCCGACTGCATGCAAAAGACGTTCAATCTCATGAATACCGGTGACATTCCCGGATTCCCCATGGATATGAGTCCCACGGGGAAAAACAATGATAAAGGCAACGATAACCCGAACGGCGGTTTCAATCCTTTCGGATTCAACATCGGATATATCGGCGATATTCCCAAAAGCCAGCGTCTTAAGAAAAAGCACACAGAATCGGATACCCCCGAAGACGAAGCACACGTACTTGATTTCAGAAGACTTCCCCCGCCTCATAAAATAAAGGAATCCCTTGATGAGTATGTCATAGGTCAGGAGAAAGCCAAGAAGGTTATATCGGTTGCAGTATATAACCATTATAAGCGTGTAACAAAAGACGCTGTCGGCGACATCGAGATCGGCAAATCAAACATGCTGATGATCGGACCTACGGGATGCGGAAAAACATATCTTGTTCAGACGCTTGCGCGCATACTTAACGTTCCGCTTGCGATCACCGATGCCACTTCTCTCACAGAAGCCGGCTATATCGGAGACGATGTGGAAAGTGTTCTCTCCAAACTCCTTATGGCTGCCGACAACGACGTTGAACGTGCCGAAACAGGTATAGTGTTCATCGATGAGATTGACAAGATCGCAAAGAAAAAGAACACGACAAGCCGTGATGTCAGCGGCGAGTCGGTTCAGCAGGGATTACTTCGTATTCTTGAAGGTGCGGAGGTTCAGGTTCCCGTGGGGGCTACAAGCAAAAACGCCATGGTTCCCATGACCACGATAAACACTAAAAATATTCTCTTTATCTGCGGCGGTGCCTTCCCTGAGCTGGATAAGATCATCAAAAAAAGGCTCCTTACCGGAAGCGGAATCGGTTTTAACAGTATTCTTTCGGACAAATATGATGAAGAGGATGTTCTTTCACACGTTAATAACGAAGACCTCCGTGAGTTTGGTATGATCCCGGAGTTTATCGGTCGTCTGCCCGTCATCTACACTCTGAGCGGACTTGACAGGGA
The DNA here is from genome assembly GCA_024693545.1 of Lachnospiraceae bacterium. Lineage (GTDB taxonomy): Bacteria > Bacillota > Clostridia > Lachnospirales > Lachnospiraceae > RUG11977. Next base: position 34,943 of record JAILKT010000035.1, on the reverse strand, counting down.
TATGCTGGTAAAGATCATGAGCGAGCCTAAAAATGCTATTCTTAAACAGTATCAAAAGCTCCTTGCCCTTGATGATGTTGAGCTTTTCTTTGATAACGACGCACTTGAGGCTATTGCCGACAAAGCACTCGAAAAGCAAACCGGGGCCAGAGGACTTCGGTCCATTATCGAAGAGTTCATGCTTGATATCATGTATGAGATTCCCAAGGATCGCTCAATCGGAAGAGTAACCATCACTCGGGACTACATCGAATCAAAGGGCGGACCGAGGATCGAGCTTCACGGCGCTTCGCCACTCATCTCTCCCATAAGTGAAGGCGGTTCACACTGAAAGTGCACGGGTATTCGCAGGGATTCGGCTCCGAACATGTCAGCTGACGCTGCCCCGAATCCCGCGTATGGGTCTCACGAGCGAGAATCGAGCTCACGCAGTATGATCCCGGCAGCTCTCCGGGATGCGCGTCCGTCTTCCCGTACGCCGAGGTCTCTGTAAAATGCTCCGGCGAGCGCTGCGTACCTGTCGATATCACATGTGCGTATAAGATCACACAGTTCTTCGCAGTTCTTCGCTTTCGGGAAAGGAAGGTCTTCATAGACAAAGTACATACCTCTCTCACCCCGATATCGCTCACTGTCCGGTGCAAAAAGGAAACAGGGTTTACCTGTGTACGAGAACTCAAACATGACGTTTGAATAATCGGTGATAAGAACATCCGCTGCCTCCATTAGTTCATAAATATTCGGATATGAAGAAACATCGAGCACCGTTCCTCCCATGTTGGCAGCGGAACAGCCGTGAGAGACTGCAAGCGGATGAAGCCTTACCATGATCGTAAAATCCTTTCCGAAACGATCCTTTAATGCCGCTGTAATCTTCTTTGCATCAAATGCCTTTATCGGTCCGGCATCTTCGCCGCCTCCCCTAAATGTGGGAGCATAAATGGCGATTCCGTTGTCACCCGGTAATTTCAGGCGTTTTACTATTTTCTCTCTGCGTGAGCGACTGCTCCGAAGAAGACTGTCGAGGCGCGGTGATCCCGTTACGGCAACCTCCCCTTTATACCCGAAGGCATGTCTGTATATATCGGTACAAAAATCCCCGTTTGAAAGAAATACATCGGCAAGCTGTGTATCATATGACGCTTCTTCCAGGTACTCTTCCGAAAGACCGTAAGCATCACCCTCGATCCTCTTGAGCGGAAGACTTCCGTGCCATGTCTGCATATAGAACTGGCCTGACCTTTTTCTTGTATAATAAGGCTTATGATTGCAGTCAACCCACACTCCGGCCGTTGCCAAATAATATACGGCGCTTATGGACCCCGACGATACAAATCTGATCCCTTTCGAAGCCTTTCCGGAATTAAGCCCCTTCTTTTTTCCTCCCGTAACAAATATGATCTCCGATTTACGGTCCATTTTTTTAAGGGCAAGCGCTATGCTTTTCGGATTGTCTCCGTATCCCCACACATTTTCAAAGACAATACGTCTCTGTTTGATCGGTAAGTGTCCGAACAAAGCAAAGCAGAGTCCGAGCAGATTTCCCCGAACTTTCCTGTATAGTTCTTTAAGCTTTTCCGGCATTATACGCTTTATGAATGATCTCATAGAATTCGTCACCGGTCCTTTCCCATGAAAGCCCCTCCATATATTTTCCGGCTTTCTCGTTCATTGACTTTATCCTGTCCGGATCCCCGATTGCTTCAATAAGCATCTGCGAGATGTCCCGGTCGTTTATCGAAGCGAGCAATGCGGTTCCTTCCGGGAAGAAAAACGGATATGTCCCTTCCGCGAACTCTATCAGCGGAAGACCCGTTGCATGCATTTCATACGGTACGAGAGAAATATTGCTCATAGATGCCACCATACCGAAATCTGCTTCGCCGTACAAGCGTGCCAGTTCCCCGTGAGTAAGCTGTCCGAGATTTTTTCCGCCCGGTATCCTGTATGTTCCGGCTTCCCCGAAATATCTGACATCAAGTGTTATTCCCTTCTTTTCAAGTTCCTTTGCGGTATTACCGAGAATATAAGGTATAAGATTGGGAAGACGCTTTCCGTAGTACTTTACATAAACGGCCAGTACGATCGTTTTTTTATTCTTATAGCTGTCGTAATCTCTCTCTGCAACGGGATACTCGCGTGCTTCGTACGGGAACGAAACTTCATCGATCTCTGAAACAGGCTGTGCTTCCTTTTCGATCATCATCTTATTCCATGCGCCCAGACTGACCATATGAAGTCCCTGCCCATACGTACTGCGGCTCATAAGGAATTCCTCCCCGAAGGGATAGAAGTAAGGTTCATAATCCTGTACGAAATACATCCTGTAAGTATCGAGCTTCTTAGCATAAGAAACGGTATCCCATGATGTCGCAACGATGATATCGGGCATTACGTATTTTTTCCCTATACCCGAGACATAAGCTTCAAATGAGGCAAAGCTTCCCTCATACCCGGCCAGATTCGCTTTGGCACAAAGTTTCATTTCCGATGTACTTTGCGGCTTATATATGAGATAAAGGACTTTCATTCCTTTCTGCGCAAGTCTTGTTCCGAGCCTCAAAACAGAGGTCTGACCACCGTGAAAACGGACCATTCTTGTGATCACGAATGCGATCGTTTTTGTCCCTTTCATCGGGGGATTTTCTACGGTCGATGCATCATATCCGTTGAAAACGTTTTCCATGCGGCGCCGGCTGACAAGATACTGCGCATTATGCATGAATGAAAGTGTTTTTCGTTTAAGTTCCCGTATGAATGCTTCCTTCATAAACTCCTCTTTTCTTATAACCTCGCTTCAATCTTCCCGGCCACCCGCTGTGATGCATGTCCGTCCTCGAACTTTGCGAACTTCTCCTTAAAGGATTTCCTCTTTTCTTTCCACTTCCGGTCATTTTCCGGGTTCGTTTCCAATTCCGAAATATCCGTTATAAGTCTTTCAGTATCGCGAGAAACGGGTCCGGGAGCTTCCTCTTCAAAATCGAAGTACCAACCGCGAAGCTCGTCTCTGTAGCGTTCGAGGTCATATGCGTAAAAGAACATAGGCCTGTCCAGAAGTGCATAATCAAACATAACCGATGAGTAATCCGTGATAAGGATATCCGCCTCCCTGAGCAGATCCGCCATATCTTCTCCCTTGTCGGCAACTCTCAGAAAACCGCTCTCGATCGAATGAGCGGGGAATGCATTCTTTTTGCATTTAACAAGGTAGTGGAGCTTTACGGTCAGGCGATACTCGTTTCCGAGAGCTTTTTCAAGGGCTTCGATGTCAAGCTTCGGTTCATAACCGTACCAGCCGCCTTCTCCGCTGTAGTTGTCGTCTCTCCATGTAGGGGCATAAAGTATATTCTTCCGGCCGGAACCGCCCATGTCCCTCCGGTCCTCCGCCTGAGCATTTTCCGGGTCCGAACCTGTGGTATTTATGTCAATGTCACCGGAAAACAGGACATCGTTTCGCGGGTATCCGCACTCAAGCAGCTCATTGTTATATACAAAGCACCGCCTGAACACTTCCGAAGTAAACGGTGATGCGCTGATAAGAACATCCCATTTCCTGCTTTCCTCGGCCACTCTGTCCTTATAGTTTTGAAGTGCCTTTCTTTTCGCCTCGGCAATTTTTTGTGCCGATCCGGAGTTCAAAGCCTCTTCGGCCCCTTCTTCACCCTTCATTGAAAACATGTCTATGTCGACGCCCAGCTTTTTGAGCGGCGTTCCGTGCCATAGCTGAATATAATACTGACTCTTCTTTTTTACCAGGTATCCCTCATGCCTTGTATCAAATACCCATACGGATGCCCGTGACATAAGCCTGTAATACTGAATTGTACCGTATGTAACGATCCTGCATTCGGGTGACTGCGGAAGTCCTTTTCTGAGTGCTTCACGCGTAAACACCCATACCGGCTCAAAGTCATTTTTCGGCTTATTTGCCATCATCCGCTCATATACGGCCCGGACCGAACCCGTATAACTCTTGCCCATAAAGCTGTCAAAAACAACCAGACCTTTCTTTGTGGGTATGATGTGGGTCATACACCTGTAGACCGAAACAACAATCCCCTTAAGGACCTTCTTTACCGACTTTTTTAATCCTCGATTTTTTCGTCTGATCACTTTTCCACCCCGTCACTTTGCATTATACTTCTCTTCAATAAACATTACCGCCCTTTCGGAAGCCTTTGAATCATTCGGCCCTCTGAAAAAGTCTCCCATAAGATTATAACGCTCCAGATACGGTTTGTAACTGTCCGTGTCTTTATTAAGCGCTTTTGCAAGTTCTTCCTGAGTTCTTACCACCGGTCCCGGACAATACCTCTCCATATCGAAGTATAACCCGCGAAGCTCATCTTTATACTCATCCTCATCATATGCGTAAAATACGATCGGTCTCCCGAGTATGGCATAATCGAAAAATACGGATGAATAGTCCGTTACAAGCATATCGCTTGCCAGATAAAGATCGTTGATGTCGTCGTATCCGCTCATGTCAACGGCATTTTCACCGAACACTTCCGAGAGTCCATCGGTCTCCGAAACAAAGTAATGCATTCTCATGATAAAGAAACAATCCTTTACTTTCGATGCAAACCCTTTATCAAACGGGAGCGTCATTTCATAATCACCGCTGCCCTTAAATCTGTTATCACGCCATGTGGGCGCATAAAGCACGATCTTTTTGTCCGAAGGTAATCCGAGTTTTTCCCTCAGCTGCTTTTTCAGGACATCGTCCGCTCCCTCGTTAAGCCTGTCATTTCTCGGATAACCCAGCTGGGCGATCCTCTCCTTCGGTAACATAAACGCATGCTCAAAGATTTCGGTCGAATAAGGATTCCCCGACAAAAGATAATCCCACTTTCTTGACTGATCGTAAAAGATCTTTTTATAGCCCGGACTGGCCGTATATACCTCATCCATATCGAAAACCAGCCTTTTAAGCGGTGTCCCGTGCCAGGTTTCGAAGAAAAACTGTTCCTTGCGTTTCACATACCACGAAGGCTGGCGCATATTGCTCACAAGTATTCCGGCCCGCGCCAGCGCGAGCATATACCGAAGTGTTCCCGGTTTTACATACTTTGTATTTTTACGCTTATTCGGCAGTTTTTGTTTTAACGACCATACGAATTTTCTTTCCGCCGGATTGATCTCAAGGTATTTTTCATAAATGTATCGCGGGCTGTCACCGCAAAGATCACCGTTAAAACTCTCAAAAAACACCAGCTTTTTATCAACCTTCATTCTGAGTGCGATCTTGCGATAAAAAGCAAGCCTCCACTGGTTTTTTGAGCCGAAAAGCCCCTTCTTTTTCTTCTTGAACAATATTCTTTTGGCGATCCTCCGTGCCTTTTTCAGATTACCGTCGTAAAGTGCGCTCAGGATCGCGCGTTTCCCCTTGTCGGTTATATTCTTTATAACGCCCATATCAAGACATCGGATCGCCTTTTGCAAAGAAGGGATATCTTCAGCTTTCACGCGGCTTGTCTGTCCGAGTCCCGCAGGTTCGCTGTCCGACATCAGTGACTTCGCCAAGTGATCGCCGGCACACTGTGCAAGTGCCTGTGCTCCCTTAACCCCTGCGTTGCCCGCAGCTTCCTCAAATGAAACGCAGAATTGTCCGAGTCTTACAGGACTGTCCTCCTGCATAAGAGATGGAAAGCTTATGGGATCGTTATGAATTCTCTTATAATACGAAATACCGGTCGCATGAACAAAATCAGCTTTTTCTATGAGTTCGGCCATAAAAGGCATCTCGCTGTAATACCTGAGTCGTTCGGGAAAGTTTTTTCCCTTTATCAGCCCGGCGGGTATTATAAGTCCGACAACTCTCTCCGCGATCGGCAGATCGAGTTCAAAGAAAGGTTTCGGTACTGTTTTTCTTAAAACGGCATCCCTGCAATAGAACGTCCCTTTGAGATCCGTTACCGTAACGGAATCCGGATTTTTAAGAGCCACCTCCATTGCTGCGGCGATGTCACCGGGCAAAAAATAATCATCACTGTCGATGAACAGAATATATTCTCCGCTGCAGCGTTCCAGACCTCTGTTGCGCGAAAAAGCCGTCCCCCTCGGATCCATGGGGTCATCATCGCATACCATCACTTCAACATCCCCATATCCGCCTTCCCTAATACCGGCAAGACAGTCACGAAGATATTGTTCACCCTTATAGTACGGTATGATTATGCTAAGCTTCATCCTGATCTCCGTAATCGCTGTTATTTATGATAATCACAGGTTCATCCCTTATTTGCGCATAAATCCTCATACTGATCACAGATCTCATCCGTCTTTCCGGATGCTATAAGTTTTCCGTGATCAAGGATTATTGCTTTATTGCAGATCGATCTTACCTGATCGCTTTGATGCGAAACGAGCAAAACGGTTACTCCGGCCTTCATCATCGACTTAAGTTTTTTTGCACTCTTTTTTTTGAATTTCGCATCTCCGACAGAAAGCACCTCGTCAAGGATCAATATCTGGGGATCTACGATCGTTGCTATTGAAAACCCAAGCCTTGCTCTCATGCCTGAGGAATAATTCTTCACGGGAACATTTATAAAATCTCCGAGTTCCGAGAACTCAACGATCTCGTCAAACTTTTCACGTATAAAGTCCTTTTTATAACCAAGCATGCTCCCGTAGAGGTATATATTTTCGGCTCCCGTATAATCTTTATCAAATCCGGCTCCGAGCTCAAGAAGCGGAACGACGCTTTCTTTTACAGTAACACTTCCTTCGGTCGCCTTTAATACTCCTGCTATAACCTTAAGGAGTGTACTTTTGCCTGCCCCGTTAAACCCAAGGATACCTACGCGGTCTCCTTTCCTGATCGTAAACGAAACATCCTTCAATGCCCAAAACTCCTTGTACTTAAGCTTTCTGCGTACAAGCCTGATAAAATATTCTTTTAGCGAATCAACCTTTTGCTCGGTCATATTAAAACGGACGCCGAGATTCTTTACCTCTATTACCTTCTTTTTCGGTTTTTTCTTCGGTTTCTTCTTTTCCGTTGTCTCTGTTTCCGTCTTTACGGTATTATCCGGTTTCTTCTTTTCCGTTGTCTCTGTTTCCGTCTTTTCGGTATTATCCGGCAGATCTGTATCCGCAGGAGCTGTTATAATATCAAGATTGTTTTCTTCCGGCATATCCTGTCCTTTCTCATCCGGTTTTCTCTTTTAAGGTCAAGACCCGTTTGCAAGTCTTGTGCGCAGGATTCGTGTCTGCTTTGCGGTGAATCTCCCGGCGAAGCACATTCCCGCGCCGATTCAGATATAGAGGATGAATTTATCCTGCTTCTTGTAGAAGAGGAAGCTTCCAAACAGCATTACGACGGCGCTGAAAGCAAGCGAGTACCAAAGATGATACATATCCGGGCCACGTCCGAATATAGCATTTCGAAAATTGACTATAAGCGAATACAGCGGATTTATCTTAAAAATCCACTCGTTTGTGATCGTACTTAATGATTCAACCTTATAGAATATCGCACATGTGTACATGATGAGCATAAGAATAACGGTCCAAAGGTATTCAAGGTCTCTGAAAAACACATCAAGAACCGAAAGTATAAGCCCGACGCCCAGAGTAAGGAAAAATACAATTATAAGCGGGAATACGGCGCCAAAGATCGCAGGAGTCAAAGTAACCTTTTCATATAACGCTACACCGACAAGTACAATAAGAGAGATCAGAAAGATCAAATAACTCGAAAGAGTCGATGCAAGAGGATACATATATTTGGGAACATAAACCTTCTTGATCGTTGAAGAATTCTTCCTGATCGATTTAAGTGCGGTTTTTGTTCCCGTCGAGAAGAAACTGTAAAGCAGTCTTCCGCAAAGAATATATACGGGGAAACTTTCATCCCCTTTTCCGAGTAGTCCCGAGAAAACAACAGTCAGAACTATCATCGTAAGAAGCGGTTCCAGAAGTGTCCAAAGGACACCGAGTATCGAGCTGCGGTATTTCAGCTTGATGTCTTTTTTTATCAGCTCGTAAAGAAGGTATCTGAACTTACTGAAATTTTTAAACGCAGTCAGCATCAGCTATCCCCCTTATCCTAAATTTGTTCCCGGAGTGCTGTCCTCCATTCGATTGAGCGCACTGAATATCGCTCTGATCGATGCCCGTGTCGTACTCGAACTTACACCGACCCCGTAAGCCGATTTTCCGCTGTCACTGTCGAAAAGGTGAATATAAGCGGCTGCCTGTGCATTCGACCCCGATGTCAGAGCATGTTCACTGTAGTCAAGAATCCTGAGCGACCTTTTCAGTTCGCGCGAAATCGCCGTCTTAGCGGCATCAATGGGACCGTTACCCTTAGCTGTTGCTGTCTTCATCACCCCGTGATCGGAATAAGTAAGAGTGGCAACAGTCAGGAAATTGTCTGCAATAGCCGTAGGCTCATCTGTCGTGTTGATACTCTTGAAATGATACGGCTCTTTTTTATCGATATAGTTCTTCTTGAACTCGGCCATAATACGTTCCTGATCAACCTCACCTTCATTTTCGCTGATGGTCTGAATGATACAGGAGAACTCACCGCGCATATCACGAGGGAGCTTAAATCCATGATAAACTTCAAGAACATATGCAACGCCGCCACGTCCGGAAAGGCTGTTTATCCGTACAAACGATTCATAGATCCTGCCGATATCTGCGGGATCTATGGGAAGGTACGGAATATCCCATATCTTCGAAGGCTCTTTTTCTCTGTACTCAAGAACTTTGTTGATAGCATCCTGATGTCCGCCCGAAAATGCCGTAAATACAAGATCTCCCGCATAAGGATAACGCTCATGCACCTTCATCCCCGTAAGGCTCTCATATTTCTTTCGTACCTCGAGAATATCGGAAAGATCAAGTTTCGGATCTATCCCGCGCGCCAAAAGATTACATGCTAAATTGAGCAGGTCACAATTTCCGGCTCTCTCTCCGTTTCCGAAAAGGGTTCCCTCAATTCGTTTTGCTCCCGCAAGCATGGCAAATTCCGCGGCTGCCACAGCTGTACCGCGGTCATTATGTGGATGTACGCTAAGTGTAATGCCCTCAAATTCCGCAATATCTCGTGCGATAAGCTCCATCCTGTCAGCAAATTCGTTGGGCATTATATTTTCTACCGTCGTTGGAAAATCAAGGATCATGGGATTGTCCTTCGATGGTTTCCACACATTTATAACTCTCCTGTAGGTTTCCCTGACAAAATCGGGATCCGACTCCGTAAAACTTTCCGGTGAATATTCAAGAATGAGATCGATCCCTTTTTCTTTGGCAAGCTCTTTGACCAGGCGGGCCGCATTTGCTCCCATATCAAGTGCTTCGTCATCGGGGAATCCGTAAACTATATGCCTTTGAATGTCTGATGTGTTGTTATATATGTGAAAGATTACATTTTCTGCGCCTTCTATCGCCTCAAAGGTTCTTCTTATCAGGTGCTCCCTGCATTGCGAAAGAACCTGGATCCTGACATCCGAAGGAACAAGCTTTCTGATCAGAAGTTCTCTGACGAAATCAAATTCTATCCCCGATGCCGAGGGAAATCCAACCTCGATTTCCTTAAAGCCCATTTTCACCAAAAGCTTAAAGAACTCAAGCTTTCCTTCAACAGTCATCGGGTCCGTAAGCGCCTGGTTACCGTCTCTCAGGTCAACGCTGCACCAGACCGGTGCCTCCTGAAGTTTTCTGCCCGGCCAAACCCTTTCGCCCTTCATATCGGGTGCCGGCAGAGCCGCATATCTTTCAAAATTCATAACAATCCCCTTCAGAAACGGCCGCTGAGCCGCATCTGTTCTTCGGTCAGTCTTTATCCGAAGCACGGACTCATGCTGACCTTATTCCGTCGTTACTGTTGTATCAGGTGTTTCCGTCTTTTCCGCCAATCGTACCATGACGCTTCCTGCCGATACCTTTACCGGTCCTTCATATCGGAACATCATCTGTCTGGTGTACGTTCCCTCGTTGCAGTCGGCAACATCTATATAGAGACCGAGGTCTTCAACGCCCACATCGGCTATCTCCGTTTCAGATCCGCTGATGGTAACGTTGGCATTCCACAACGAGTAGAGTATACCGTCGAGGTTCTCCGGGAGATTCATGATCTCTATATCATTCTCGGTCAGTTCAAATCTCTTTTCCGCAAGCGGTTTTATGGTGATCATAACACCGACGCTCATGCCGTCCTCTTCCGTAAGAGTCGTCCCTTTGTAGTGTTCGTTCAGATAATCGGCAAGCTCGACCGACTTTTCGATCGTTGTGTCCGAACCGTTCGTATCAATACTTACCTCTATCTTCGAGAGTCGTGCGAGCATTGACTGAGGGGCTGCAAGCGCAACCTTTGAAGGCGCGAATTCAATCTTGTCAACGTAGTAGCCTTCCGCAGGTTCTCCCGTCGTAACAACCTCTATGGGAAGTTCTTTTACCGGACAAATATCGGTTTGAACTTCAATCGAGTTCTGATTTACGAAAGATACCTTTTTTGTATCGATAGGTTCGCCTTCGGCATCATATGCGACAAGCTCATACTGCCCGGAGAATGACGTCATCCTGCCTTCAAGATCGACTTTAACCGCAACTTCCCGCACGGAATTGACGGAAGATGTCGATCCCGTTACCTGCACAACGCTGGTACTTACAGTATTACCGGTACAATAATATCCCTCTCTGACCTTACCGTTGGTGATAACCCTGACGGAGAAAGGAAGTGTGAGCGGATCCTCAAGCTTAACCGCCATATTTTCCGGCTGTATCGAAACATTGAGCTCATCCGCATGTTCAATATTGCAATCAACGTTTATGGGAACAAAAGACATGGAATTAAGATTATTAAAATCGGCAACAGCCGAGAAATCCGTTTCCCTCAGCGTATCAACAAGCGATCTTCTTCCCTTTATCTTGAGAGTTATGGTCTCTCCCGCTTCAACAAGGTATCCATATCCGCGCGAAGTTATAACCTCCTCGTTGGAAATGGTTACCGGTATGCTCTTATATGTCAAAGTAACCGTAGGATCATCGATATTTGTGATCGTGAGCCACAGAAGCACAGCGATTATGATCGATCCTATTTTGAGCCCCAAATTATGTAAGATCCGATTTTTCATCTTGTGCCCGCCCCCTTTCGGATATTGCGAAGGAATTTCTTTCTTCTTCCCTCTTTATTATCCTTATCGGCCGCGCTGTTTTGGAACAACAGCAGTCTTTCGCGAAGCTGTTCCTTACTCACACGCCTTGTAAGTTCTCCGTTTTCGGCGATCGAAACTCCTCCCGTTTGCTCCGATACAACTATAGTGAAGCTGTCGGTCGCTTCACTTATGCCTACCGCGGCACGGTGTCTTGTACCAAGTTCTTTGCTTATCCTGGTGTTATCGGAAAGCGGAAGATAACACGTAGCGGCGGTAACCCTGTCGCCGCGCACTATAACGGCACCGTCGTGAAGCGGTGTATTATGCTCAAAAATGTTAATAAGAAGTTCAGCCGTGATCACGGCGTCAACCTTTATTCCGGTAGCTTCGTATTCGTCGAGATTTACAGTTCTTTCAAGGACTATCAGGGCACCCGTTTTAGCCTTTCCGAGTTCAACTGCCGCCCTCACCAGTTCATTGACCGATTTATCGGATATGAGACCTTCTTCTCGTGAATCAAAGAAAGGAGAAACTATGCTTTTCTTTCCGAGCTGTTCGAGGGCTTTTCTAAGTTCGGGCTGGAACAGGATGATTATAGCCGTGATAGAAACTCCGACGCCGTTTGCGAAGATCCACAATATCGCATCAAATCCGAGCAACGCGGCAAGAACATATATGGCGAAAAGCACGAGTATTCCTTTCAGAAGTGCCCAGGCTTTTGTATTTTTGACCCATTTTATAACGTAATACACCAATACTGCGATAAGGAGTATCTCGATCACATCAATGACCGTTATCCTCAGCAAAATAAAGGGGCTTACGTAATTCGAAAAAAAATCCCTGATGGTATCCATGCCGTTCCTTTCATGGCGCACGCACGTTTTATCGCTCCCGCCTTTTATGTCTGTATGACGCTACCCTGTCAGGTTTTGTCATCAAGATCCATTTCCTCTTCTTCAAAATCCGACTCGTAATCGGCATCCATATCGGACATGGCATATTTCATTGCCATATTTTCTTCCTCTTCCTCATAGCCGTTACCGTCATCAAAGCTGCCGCCACTTCCGTCGTCGTAACCGTCATCGTAGCCGTCGTCGTAGCCGTCGTCATAATTGCCGTATGCGTTCCGGTCTTCACTGCTGTTTTCTCCGACGTGTGCGCCCGGATCACCTTCCAAGCCCGCGCCGCCTATTTCGTCGTCATAGCCGTTGTAAAGATCGTACCCCGGTGCCTGTTCACTGTATGCCGAAACGTAATCTTCGTCATCCGGATAGCCGCCCGAATATCTGGCGTCATTGTCTCTCGGTGACAAGACACGGATATTGTGATTCGTCATGCTGATCTTGATCTTGGGTACAGCCTTGACATAATAATAGAAATCGTCGTCCTCGAACTGGACATGCTCTATCGCCGTATAATCGAGGACTCGTTTCATGAAATCCACAGCCACGGCGATCAATGCACAAACCAGCGTCATGAATATGATCGATCCTACAGAGATCGAAAGGTCAAATTTAAGAGAGCCTATCAAAAATCCGATTATATTTACCACGGCACCGGCCCCGATCGAAATGAGGAACGAATAATCAAAAGGCAGGCGCCTGAGCAGGAAGACAACGAGTATCACGATCGCAAATACCACGATGACGATATACATTCCTTTTTGTCCGACTATTACATCAAGAAGTTCATTATAATACTCGATCAGCATATCCACATCCAGTTCTACCGACACATCCGAAAAGTTCTTGATAACGTCGATAAGATAGTAAAACACGATGCCGCAGGCGCAGGGAAGAGCTGCCACAGGTGTAGCGATACATCCGAGAACGAGCGGGACGGCATAATGCAGATTCAGCGGTGCCAAAAGCGGGATAAGTACAGCACATATGGCATGACCGTTCGAAAACCTCATAAGAGCCGCATACAGGACAATGAAAACCAGCAGGATAAGTATCGCAAGATACAGCGAAGCGCTGTATACATGCAGAAGCGTCAGTGCCATAGCCAGGAAAACCATCACACCGCCCGGCGTAAACGTGCTGATCAGTGACAATATCAGAACTACCGAAGTCTTGGCAAATCGAGGGTCAAAACCGATCGCACTGTTAAGATTACTGAAAACAAGCAGTGCAACAATGAACTTAACGATCGGATTGACTATATGCCTGACTTTACGATATGTATCAATAACAATATTTCTGATCTCAAGTATCTTGGTGAGCATAAAACAAATTTCCTCCTCTTTGGAAACAGCCTTTTATTCTCTGCTTCCGTTGTACGAATCTTCTTCGCTGTATATATCTTTAAGAGATTTGAGAAGTCTGTAGTATTTTTTCAATCGTTTTCTCGAAAACTGGTACTTAAGCGAATACCCGACAAGCGACCCGACAAGGTAAACAGCAAGCACGACAATATAATAGGCCAGTATCTGTTTCCCGATATCGGGATAATCAAGCACGAGCGCGTTATCAATGACATATTCCAACTTGTACAGCAACACCAGCGCCACTACGATCACATATGCTATAGTGGTCCAGACCAGCGTCTTCAGGACCTGAAGGCGAGCGTAATCGCTTTTAAAGTATTTGTTATACTTAAGATCTTCCTTACCCTCATGTTTCTCATATATGGACATTCGGGTCATGATCCTGACTCTTTCATTGTCGATCATAATCTTACTCTCCTATTGAAAGCCTGTCTCTTAAACGTGCACATGCCAGCGGCATGCTTATTTGCCGCATCGCATTATTTTAGCACACGCATTCGGTCTTTTCGACCATATCTTTGTTACGAAAGTATTACATGCTCTAACGCCTATGTTCAATAACCAAACTTACCGATAAGGGACTCATCGTCCTCGATCCACGATGAGACTTCTATAACACGATAGTTTTCTTTATCATCGCGAACATAAACTTTTTCGATTCCGGAGTTGATTATCATACGCTTGCACATAGAACACGAATTTGAATTCTTTATATATTCGCCCGTATCGGCTTCCATCCCGGTAAGGAAAAGCGATGCTCCGATCATATCGCGGCGCGACGCGCTGATAATGGCATTTGCCTCGGCATGAACACTTCTGCAAAGTTCATAGCGTTCACCTCTGGGAATCTTCAGTTCGGTACGTATACAGGTTCCGATATCGCTGCAGTTGGCGCGTCCTCTCGGTGCTCCCACATATCCGGTCGAAATAACCTCATCGTTTTTGACAATAACGGCCCCGTAATGCCTGCGCAGGCAGGTACTCCTGTGTGCCACGACCTCAGCCAGGTCAAGATAGTAATTTATCTTATCGCGTCTTTCCATGATGTTCTCCTCCCGTTGTCTTATGTGGCGGGCATCCTCGGTTCACCCGTTTTCCTTAGGCGGCAGCCATCCGCGGCCCCGTTTTCCTTAGGCGGCAGTCATCCGCGGTTTGGCCGGTTTCCTGCCCGCATCGCATTCTTCTCCCATTTTTGCTCTACCCTACATCATACCACATTCATCCTTCTTTTTACAACGAGTAAAAGAGGCGGAATTTACCGCCTCTTTCACATAATCATTTTTGTATTACATTATTCTTCAGAAGAAGGTCTGTCTTTTTGAGAGACTTTCATCAACGCTTATCAGGATTTCTGACTCTCGTCAGTGCACCGTCTGCCGTCATACATATTTTTCGAGTGTTGCCCTTACAGCGCCTTCGCCTGCGTTTAGTTCATTAAAGTATGAAGTTATAAGCGGAAGAAGCCCCGCTGCCACAAGATCCGTTCCGAAGATAACGGTATTTCTGAGTATCTTCTCAAATCTTTCCTCGTCGGCCTTTTCCTTGAACCCGATATTTCCCGTAAGATCCCTTGCCGTCTCGAGCATAGGATCGTCTGAAGGCGTAAATGCCTTTCCCTCATCATCGACACCGATAAGGTAGCGAAGCCAGCCTGCGATAACAAGCGGCATGTACTTAAGTGTTGCCGCGTCGCCCTTCTCGATATGAGCCTTAAAGTTCTCGCCATAGCGGATCGGAAGCTTTTGTGAAGTATCCGTTGCGATACGCTGGGGTGTATCGGGCATGAAGGGGTTGGGGAATCTCTCCTTAAGGCACTCCTCAAGGAATTTTTCAGGCTTAATGATCCCCGGATCTACGACTACGGGCATTCCTTCCTGTGCGCTCATCTTAGTGATAAGGGCAACAAGGTCCTTGTCTTTCATTTCAGAGGCGATGGATGTAAAACCAAGAAGACATCCGTAGATAGCAAGAGCGGTATGAAGGGGATTAAGGCATGTGCAAACCTTCATCCTTTCCGCTGCGTTTACGGTGTCTCTGTCCGTGAACATAACTCCTCTCGCCTTGTGAAGTGCGGGTCTGCCGTTGGGGAACTTATCCTCGATAACAAGATACTGAGGTCTCTCGGCATTAACAAATGCAGCAATATATGTACCGTTAGGTGTAACAAAAGGCTTGATGTCTTCAATTCCGTCTTCGACAAGCATCTTCTCAACCTTGGCATCGGGTCTGGGCGTTATCTTGTCGATCATGCTCCAAGGATAAGAAACGCCGTTCTTCAGATAATCCATGTCGGACTCTTTGATCTTTCCGGCTTCAAGCCATTTCCCTGCGATCGAGGTAACGGCATTTTCTATCTTCTCACCGTTACGCGAACAATTATCCATTGAAACAAGAGCAACAGGCGTGCCACTGTCGCGACCTCGCTTTATGGTAAGTGCAGCGATAACAGCCATAAGATGATGAGCCTTTACGCTATGGTCGGGACCCTTTGCCCTCCTGTCCATATCTGCGAGGATTTCATCCGGACCAAGCTTCATGTCGGCGCTTACAACGGGGAAGAGATTTCCCGAAGCATCGCTTAAAGCATAGCCTTTTTCGGTGATCGTAAAGGAAACCATCTGAAGAGACGGCGCAAGGAATACCTGCGAGATCCTTTCAAAATCGTATTCTGTCGTAAGTGCCTCACCTACGGATGCAAGAACCTCCTTGCCCATACTTCCGTCAACATTAAGAGTAACGGAAATACAAAGATTGTCATGGGGCTTATAGCACTCGGTGATTATCTCTGTTCCGAAGCTTTCTGCCGCTGTAATGCCGGCCTTCATGTCGCCGTTATTTAAAAGTCCTTCTGCCGCGCTGCAAAGGAAAGCTCTGAAGATGTTGCCGGAACCGAAATGAAGCCAGCAGGGATTTTCTCTCGTTTCCCTGCACATTGCATCTATATCGTACTCCGGAAGGCTGTATCCCTTCCAATCATTTTTGCTGTCAATACCTTTTCTGCTTAAAATCATCTTTTCCTCCCGGTACCTCCGGACCCTGGGTACCATTTATTTATCCGTATCTTCTCCCGCGGGAGTCCTGCTCGCCGCTCCCCTGTCTTTATTATCCGGGCATCCTGCTCGGCTTTTCCCGGGGGTACTGACCCCGGCATCCTGCTCGGCTTTTCCCGGGATTACTGTCCCCGGCGTCCTGCGCGCGTCATAGATTATTTGGCATCGATCTTGTCAAGCATATCAAATGCACCGAGGAGATACATGATCCCGAGTGCTCTGTCATAAAGTCCGTATCCGGGTCTGCACTTTTCTCCCCAGATATGACGTCCGTGATCGGGTCTGATATAACCGTCGAATCCCATATCATGATATGCTTTTATGATATCGAGCACACCGGTATCGCCGTCACAGTCACGATGTGATACTTCTTTAAAATCACCGTTCGGATAATGCTTGACATTACGTATGTGCGCAAAAGCCACTCTGTCACAATGCTTACGTACAATGTCCGCAGTATTGTTTTTGGGATTTGAACTTACCGATCCCGAACAAAGTGTCAGGCAGTTGTAAGGATCGTCCACCATATTAAGGAAACGTGCTATAGAAGGCTCGTCAACGAGAAGTCTGGGAAGCCCGAAAATATCCCAGGGCGGATCGTCCTGATGAATGGCAAGCTTGATATCGGTTTCTCTGCATGTGGGCATAAGCGCTTTAAGGAAATACTCAAGATTTGCCCAAAGCTTCTCTTTTGTAACATCTTTGTATGCATCAAAAAGTTCCGTAAGATGAGCCATTCTTTCGGGCTCCCATCCCGGCATTGTAAAACCTTTACAGTTTTCGGTAATATATTTCGCCATCTCAATGGGGTCGTCCATGATCTTATCCTTCTCATAGTACATGGATGTCGATCCGTCGTCGTTGGGATGGAAAAGTTCGGTTCTTGTCCAGTCAAACACAGGCATAAAATTATAGCATACAACCTTCACTCCGAATTTTGCGAGATTACGGAGAGTCTGCTTATAGTTCTCAATATATTTGTCTCTTGTGGGAAGACCGATCTTGATATCGTCGTGAACGTTTACGGACTCAACAACATCTACATTAAAACCGTAAGACTTGATCTCATCGGTCGCTTTCTTTATCTCGTCTTCCTCCCAAACGACACCGGGCATTTTGTCATGAAGCGCCCAAACTATTCCGTCAACACCGGGAATCTGTTTGATCTGCTCAAGGGTTATCGTGTCATTGCCGGTTCCGTACCAACGAAAAGTCATCTGCATAAAAAATTTTCCTCCTATGTATTCGAAGTAAAGCAATAATTGGTATCATTAAAACATCAAACAGGGATGTTTCGATTCACATCGAAATTATCCCTGTTAAAAGTCTACAGTCCTTTTTTCATAAAACCAATCAAATCGTGCCGAAAATCTGACTAAATATCTTCGTTATCAGATCTGTCACGTTCAGCTTCAAGTCTTTCCTGCTCTTCCGCCTCTGCAGCAATTCTTCTTTCTTCCTCGCCTCTTACGAATACTTCGTCATATATATTTGCACAGGCATGTCCGTCTTCCCATGAGCAGAATCGTTCGTAGAAAGCTTCATATCTCTCTTTGAAACGTTCCGTTAATTCATCGATACCGAGGATCGCATCGGCAACCTCCTCACTCGTATAAAGAAGAGGCCCCGGAACCGTTGACTCCATATCGAAATAGAAGCCCCTCAGAATATCCCTGTACTTATCGATGTCATAAGTATAGAAAAGCATAGGTCTCTTAAGATTGGCATAGTCGAAAAATACCGACGAATAGTCTGTTATGCAAATGTCAGAGATCAGGTATATATCAGCTATATCGGGATACTTGCTGAGATTGTACGCAAATCCGTCAAGCCCCGAAATATCAAGCTTATCGGCGATATAGTAATGCGTTCTCAACAGGACTGCATAGCTTTCCCCCAGCTTTTTCCTGAGGAGTTCAAGATCAAGCTGAAGCGTAAATTTATATTCACCCGCCGCATAATACTCATCATCTCTCCACGTCGGCGCATAAAGTATGGTTTTCTTTTCTTTGGGAATTCCTATTTTCTTTCTTATGGCTGCCGCACGCTCATCCCTGTCGGCACCGTGCAAAACATCATTTCGGGGATAACCGTATTCAAGCATTTTGTTTTCAAACATAAAGCAACGCCTGAACACTTCCGATGAAAAGCTGTTTGCCGCGACAAGGTAATCCCACGAACGGGTCTTGCTGTATATATGCTTCTTGTACCCCGGAGAAGCGCTGAAATTATCCTCCATATCGAAAGCAAGCTTCTTGAGAGGCGTTCCGTGCCAGGTTTCAAGAAAAACCTGACCCTCCCTTTTACGCATCCAGCCCGGCTGCTTAGTGTTGAATATAAAGAACTTGCTCCGTGCTATGTAATAGGCGTAGCGCAGGCCAAATCTCTTGACCGTCTTATGCTTGTACGGTATTTTGCTGCCATGTTTTTTAGCCATGCTCCACACGCACAGATATTTATCCGGATATGTCTTCTGAATGTATTCATACATCGCCCGCGGGTTATCACCGTAGCTTCGTCCGAAGAAACACTCAAAAAGGATAACTTCTTTCCTGATCGGTTTTTTCAGAAATACATGAACATAAAAGCTCTGCACTATCATTGCCTTTGATGTCAGACATTTGGCAATCTTTGTAAGCGCAAGTCTGAAAGACACTCTGCGATAAGTTTTCTTTACATCTCCTTTTTTCAGGAGCTTAATGAGACTTCTTTTGTAGATGGAAACCCGTTTAAGAGTAGATTTCGGAATATCATCCACAAGCTTTCTGCAGGCTTCGAAACGTTCATTTCTCCAGTAATCGTTTTCACTTCTGCGGAGTCTTGTAACAAAATAGCCCGTATAATAGCCTATGAACTTTAAATCTGCTTTCTGCCTGATCACCCCGTTCGGATCAAGAATTTTCTTGGTATAGGCGTAGCTTTCAAGCAGCTCCGGGAAACGCATCTCGCTCTTTTCCTGTGCAAGTGAGGGGAAATTGACCGAATCCGCATGCTTTCTTTTGATGTACCACGACCTGTAGTTTTTTCTGAACGTTGTAGCCTTTTCAAGTGCAAGGCAAAGGAAGGGGAAATCGCTGTAATAGCGGAACTTCTCCGGAAATCTGATGTTGTTGTCCGTAAGCAGTTTTCTTTTGAACGAAATACCGAGCACCGAAACATTACGTATTCCCTTACGTCTTGAAACAAGCCTGCCGGCGGCATTTGTACGTCTGTATTCGATATAATCATGCTCGGAGAGCTCACTCTTCATGCGCTCTTCTTTTTCACGTGCCTCTTCCGCTGCCGCCGCATCATCCGCAGAATCGTCAGCCTGAGAATTGTTTTCTTCTTCCTGCTGTTGCCTGTTGAATGTTGCCATAAAGCCGTTTCTCGAATACCATGTCCACACCTTCATTCCGTAGATGATATCGGGATTACCTGCCGTATGGCTCGCTCTGTCCATAAAATAAAGGAATCTTGGGAAAATATAGTCATCACTGTCAAGAAACAAGATGTACTCTCCTGCTGCCTCATCAATACCTTTATTTCGCGCAGCCGCAACGCCCGTTCCCTCTGTAAGCGGAATAACTCTGATATTAAATATATCCTTATATTCATCCACCAGACCGGTTATATCATCAAGCGGATGATCCGTAACGACGATAACCTCAAAATCTCTGTACGGAACATAAACGAAGGGGCGCAGTTCTTCTTCTTCATCCGCTTCGTTGTCGGAGCTTTCTTCTTCACGTTCCTCTTCGTCAGAAAGATCACCGGAAATGCTCTCATCCGCATATACCTTAAGTTCGGCTTTTTCTGTAACCGCCACAATATTTCCGAGACCGTCAAACGTAAGCAACGGCCACAGATCATCAAGACCCCTTATTTTTGACAGGGCTTCCACACCTTCAAGATCACCTCTGCCGAGCAGATCGTTTATCTTGTCGATGTTTTCGGCTCCGCACATATTCATGAGCCTGTCAACACGCTTAAACCCTTCGGCACCGTCGATTTCATCCAGATAAATTCTGAGTCTCTGGTCCTTAATACTCTCAAGATTGTCGCGAAGATGTTCAAGTCCGCGCGCAAAAGGAGTGATAATACTGAATTTCATGATTACCTCATAACATATTTATACTCTTTATCATCGATCGTAAAGCACAGATACACCGGACTGTTACCTGCCTTTATCTCCTCGGGTACCATAAAAAGATGATGAATATTACCGGTCTCAAGCGGAAGGATGCTTGTTGCATCCGCATCAGTAAACTCTGTTCCGTCGTTCTTCTCGGCAATCGTAAAGCCCGCATATTCATATTTGTCATCCAGGACAAGCGTGGCATTTCCGATCTCATCAACCGACACTTTCGTGCTCTTCATATTCTTATAAAACATGCTCAAATCAACGATCACCTTACCGGGATCGGCCTCAAAATGAGCGTAGTAATCGCCCGGCTTAGTCGGTACCACATCATGGGTTACCGTGACATAATTGATATTGAATTCGTAGTTTTCGGAAGTGACCACTTCTTTGCTTTTTACTTCAACTGCGTCAGTTCCCGGAAGTTTTTCCTTACCGACCATGTCTATAGCTTTCGGGTCGGCTTCGATCTTGAAGTCTTTGTCCGAAACAGTCATATATATCACGATCCCGCTTTCGCTCGTTCTGACTTCATCGGGCAGCTCGAAAAGATAATGAACATATTCCGTTGTGAGCGGCGAGATCACAACATTCTTCGAGGATTCAAAATCACTTCTGTTTTCGATCTCCATTGCCGAAAATCCGGCATACTCATATTTATCCGCATAAACCAGCATACACTTCATGGTATCGTATGCTGAGATGGCTTCTGTGTCAAGGTTTTTGTAGGCGATGCACAGATCGACGTACACCTTGTTGTCTCCCGCAATATACTTTGAGTAAGACCCCCCGGTTTGTCGGGGTTTGACATCCTTAGAGATTATAAGACCATCAAGAGTAATATCGCATACGTTAGGTATGTTTACCGTTTTCTCCATAGTCAAAAGCTCGGCATCGGGATTATATTTAGGTTCGACCGACTCTGCTGCGGGAGCCTCTTCCTTATCAAAATAATCCGTCTTATTGCATCCGGCAAACACAAGAACACTCATAAAACATATACATAAGCATAAAATACTTCGCTTTGTATGTATCAAAACCAAAACCTCCCGTCCCATTGTATCATTGTATTCAAGTTTATCATAATCCCCCGCTTAAAGAAACGGTGACTCCTCTTACTGAGGTAAATTCTACGTCAAAATAATAAATAAAACAACATCTAAGGAAAAGATTCTGTTGAAGTACCGATTTTATAATGCTAAAATTACCGTATTGTTTCGGTGGTCTGATATCACCACCCGGAAGGAGTGTGACCTTATTTGTTTGATACTTTGATCTTCTATCTCAGTTTTCCATTTGTCAGGTATGCACTCATCACAGCGGTGCTTATCGCTGTTTGCTCGTCACTTCTCGGTGTAACCCTTGTACTTAAACGTTTTTCTTTCATAGGCGACGGTCTTTCTCATGTTGCTTTCGGTGTTCTTGCGGTAGCAGCCGTACTTAATCTTTCCAACAATATGCTGCTTGTTCTTCCTGTAACGGTCCTTTGTGCCGTACTGCTCCTTCGGACCGGAAAAAGGACACGAGTCCGCGGTGATGCCGCTATTGCGATGATATCGGTAGCCTCTCTTGCAGTCGGTTATATGCTTATGAACATCTTCTCGACATCCTCTAATATTTCGGGGGATGTCTGTACCAGCCTTTTCGGATCGACCTCCATTCTTACGCTGACACAGGCTGAGGTTTGGCTCTGCGTTGTGCTTTCCGTAATAGTGGTCATAGTCTTTATCGTTTTTTACAACAGGATATTCGCCGTAACATTTGATGAAGACTTTGCCCGTGCTTCGGGACTTCACGCCGATGCCTACAATCTTTTGATAGCGATCATAACGGCAGTCATCATCGTTCTGGCGATGAATCTTGTCGGGTCGTTGCTCATATCGGCTCTGCTCGTTTTTCCGGCACTTTCGTCAATGCGTCTCTTCAGAAGTTTCAAATCGGTAACGATCTGTTCGGCGATCATCTCCGTAATCTGCTCTCTGAGCGGAATTGTGGTTTCCATACTTTTCGAGACACCCGTCGGCTCCACTATCGTTATTGCCGATGCAGTCGTTTTCGGGATATGCAGTCTCATCGGTGTCTTCAAGGGATCCGGCAGGCGTGCGGCAGCCTGATGAATTGCCCGATGATCTACGTAAATAAGGGTTCTGTTTCAGACGAAACAGAACCCTTTAAAATCTGTCAATATTACTCTTTACTTAAGAACTTCAAGGATTGCCTTTACATCACCGGTAAGTTCTCCCATCTTCTCCACACTGTCATTTACCAGCTCAAATGTGGTTCCGGCCTCAGCCGTGGTCTCCTCGGAAATACCGGTGAGCGTACCGACACTTTCGGAGATCTGAGCACTGTCATTACCGATATGATCCATATGCATCAGCTGATCATCCATTTGATGTTTGGCTTCTCCCGCGATCCTGCTCATTTCTTCAAGGCTGTCAATGATGGATGTCGTCATTTCCTTCTGATCGACAACGTTCCTGTCGATGATACCGACCTTTTCCTTCATTGTCCTTACTTCTTCCTGTACTCCTCCGACACGCTGCGAGATCTTGGCCGTTGCATCATTTGTCTGATTTACGAGACTTCCTATCTCACCCGCAACAACCGCAAAGCCTCTTCCTGCCTCTCCCGCTCTTGCACTCTCTATTGATGCGTTGAGCGAAAGAAGTGCGGTCTGTTTTGATACGGAACTGATAATATCTATGATCTCATTCAGCTCAAGCGCCATAGCCTCAAGCGCCTCGGCACCTTTGAGGATCGCCCGGGTTTCAACTTCGATAGTTTTGATCCCGTCACCGATGTTTTTGCTCTTTTCGGTACAATCTGCCGCTGTCTTCATAAAGTTGTTCATGCTGTCGTTAACGCTTTGTGCTTCCTTCTTGGCGGATCCGATCGCCTTATCAAGTTCCTGTATCGAGGACATCTGATTTTCCGCTGTCACCGCAGTAAGCTGAGCGCCCTCGCTGACCTCCTTGAGTGCTCTCTGAACATTTTCGAAATTTTCATCAAGCAGGCTTGCGGCTGCAACAACATTGGTAACCTTTTCGTTGGCAACCTGTATTATCTTGCTGTTCTTATCGACAAGCTCATCCGCCGTTTCTTTTTCTTTACTGAGTGCCGATGCCTTTTCTTCGTTATTTGTTTTTATGACTTTTATCGCAATAAACGAATAAAGCGCGCTTACAACCACTACAGCTATCTGAACTTCGAGCATGGTGAGGGTTGATGTCTTATCAACAGCGTCCAGATACGTAATAACGGCGCTCGCTATGTTGGCTATTATTACAAGCAGGTTCGTAGTAAGAATAAGCCTGGTGTCACATGTGAGCATCAGTACAAACATCATGGGGAAGATATATACGTATGTATAATCTTTTCCCGTCAGGAGAATGGCTCCGTAAAATATCCCATAACCGATTGCTGCGATATATCTGATCCTTTTTGCTTCCGGCTTGATCTTGTAACAGATATATGCGACAAAAAGAGGTACAAGTCCCGTCATCATAAGAAGTACAACATAAAGAGGTTCTCTGCTTCCTTTGACGATCTCCATCACGTATGCCGCTACAAGCACCGCAAAAATGATCAGATAACATAACAGTAATCTGCTGTTAACTCTTTTGCTCTCCTTAAAACTCAATTCTCCCATTGATATCTCCCTCCGCTTAATAAATTATCCAATCCAATTGTTACTGTGATATATCAAGTATTTCCGAAGCTTCCTTCATCAATTCGATTATCGGAAGATGCTGAGGACAAACGCCCTCACACTGACCGCACGCTATGCAGTCTGAGGCCTTACCGCTTCGTCCCGTAAGTCCTCTGTAGAAGTTCTTCGATCTCCAGTCATCGGGATAGCGCCGAAGAGTATTGATCGTTCTGAACACATCGGGGATCACGATGCCCATAGGACATCCGTCAACACAGTATCTGCATGCCGTGCATCCGATCTGCGGCATACTGAAAAGTTCATCGGTAGCCCGGTCGATAAGTTCAAACTCATCTTTTTCAAGCGGTTCAAAGTTTTTGAATGTCCCGATGTTGTCTTCCATCTGTTCTTCGTTCGACATTCCGGAAAGTATCGTCATAACTCCCGGAAGCGATCCGACAAACCTGAGAGCCCAGGAAGCGATCGACTTATCCGGACGACGTGCTTTGTATCGTTCCTCGATCGCAGGCGGCATATTTGCCAGCATACCTCCCCTGACGGGTTCCATAACGATAATGGGAATATTTCGGCTGCTGAGTATATCATAAAGTCTTTGCGACTGAACGACCGGATTTGTTCTGTCCAGATAATTAAGCTGTATCTGAACAAATTCAACCTCGGGATGCTTATCAAGTACTTTTTCAAGCAGTTCGGGTGTTCCGTGATAAGAGAATCCGAAATGCTTTATCTTCCCTGCTTCCTTCTTTTTAAGACCCCATGAAAAACAGTCATACTTTTCGTAGGTGTCATAATTATTACCGTCCTCGATGGAATGCAGAAGATAAAAATCGATGTAATCCACTCCCAGCCTTTCAAGCTGTTCGTTAAATATTCTTTCAACGTCCTCCGGCTTTTTGATCTCCCATGCCGGAAGCTTGGTGGCAACCATAAACTTCTCTCTCGGATAACGCTTTACAAGCGCTTCCCTTGCTGCTACCTCCGATCTTCCGCCGTGATATACATAGGCGGTATCAAAATAATTCATGCCCGCGCTCATGTACTTATCGACCATGTTACAGACCTGTTCATGATCGATGACGCCCTCCTTTTCAGGTAAACGCATCAGTCCGAAACCCAGTTTCGGCATCTCAGATAAGTTAATGCTCATCGTTTTCTCCTTCCTCAATGAATCTGATGTATCTTCCTTACTTATATCTGTCCTTTCGCATCGACCCTTTCCGCGAAAGACTGCTTTATTTGTAATAACCGATCTTTGCCAGTATCTTATCCATCAGTTCCGCATTTTCAATCGAAAACTCCGGCAAAACATGCGGTTCTTCATCAAAGAGTATGCACCTGTCGAACTGTTCAACCTCAAGTGCGTAGTTCTGCGGCACATGTATCCTTCTTTCGATGATACCTTCCGTCGTATAGATTTTATAGCTGACATCGCCTTCTCTGTTATATTCGACATCAGAACGTATCGATCCCTTACTGCCGTGAATGTAGAGTCTGTCAAATCTGAAATTGGACTCTTCTCCGAGGATCATACCTACATTGAAAGTAGCCCTGACTCCGTTCCGGAAACGGATAATGGCACCTGTCATAAGATCGACTCCGAGCTCGGAGAACTCGGCAGTTGCCTTTATAAAATCTGTTTCCGCATCAACAAGCGACAGGATCATACTCGTACAGTAGCAGCCCAGATCGTACATAGCTCCGCCGCCGCGTTCCTTATGCAAACGGAAGTCCTCTTTGTAGCCCTGCGTTATAAATGCCGATTCAATATAGTCCAGGTCACCTATAACACCGCTCTTTACATCATTTTTCAGCCTTCTGATATAAGGGCTGTGAAGGTAGGCGTAGGCCTCCATAAGGAGCCTGTTGTTTTTCTTTGCGGTATCAAACATTTCTCGCGCTTCGTCGGCGCTGAGAGCAAGCGGTTTTTCGCAAAGTACATGCTTGCCTTTTTCAAGTGCTGCCTTTACATACTTTAAGTGGAGATCGTTCGGAAGCGGGATATAGACAGCTGTCACTTCGGCATCATCAAGAAGTTCCTCATAACTGCCGTATGCCTTTTCAAATCCGAATTCGTTTTTGAAATCCTGCGCTTTCTGCAGGTCTCTTCCCGCAATGGCATAAAGCTCACAGGTTTCCACCTGCTTCATACCCGGTATAGTGCAACCCCTTGCAATGTTTGCCGTACCTAGAATACCCCATTTTACCTTCTGCATAATCAGTCCTCCTATGGAAGCGTTTTCAAAAAACGCATCATTTACTGTATAAAACATGACTTTGTGTATCGGGTTCCTCGGATTAGATAAAAAAAAGAAGTTATTTTGGTAATTATAACATTTCCCCAAGATAACTTCTATTCTTTTCTTGTCGAGTTGCTTCATTTTTTTGTCATTATATCGATTTTCGAAGTTCGTGAACATTTTTCAGCGTTTTTCCCCGAACAATTCTTTGAGTCTTCTTGCCGCTTCCGTGGTATCCTCCACACTTCCGAAGGAAGAGAAACGGAAATATCCCTCTCCGCATGCGCCGAAGCCCGCTCCCGGTGTTCCGACTATCTGCGCTTTATTGAGCAGCAGATCAAAAAGTTCCCAACTCTTGAGCCCGTTCGGGCACTGCATCCACACATAGGGTGCATTCTTCCCTCCCGTATACCATATTCCGAGTTCATCGAGAGCATCCGTGAGAATCTTCGCATTGTTCTTGTAATACCTGATATTCTCCATGATCTGCCGACGGCCTTCATCTGTAAAAACAGCCATTCCGCCGCGCTGAATGATATAGGATACGCCGTTCGTCTTTGTTGTTCTGTTTCGCACCCACATATCGTTAAAGCACAGTCCGCCCCTGACAAGATCCTTCGGGATCACGGTGTATCCGAGTCTTGTTCCCGTAAAGCCGGCAGTTTTTGAAAGTGAACATATCTCGATCGCACATGTACGTGCTCCCTCAATCTCAAAAATACTGCGCGGAAGATCGTCGTCTTCGATAAATGCTTCATAGGCGGCGTCAAAAAGAATGACAGAGCCGTTTTCGTTCGCGAAATCAACCCACTCTTTCAGCTGCTTTTTATCAAACACCGCACCAGTGGGATTGTTGGGCGAGCAAATGTATATGATATCGGCCACGGCAGCCTTCGAAGGCGAAGGCAAAAATCCGTCGCTGCGCCCCGAGGGAAGATGGACTATCTTTCTGCCGGCGATGATATTTGCATCCACATATGCGGGATATGCCGGCTCTATAACAAGCGCACTGTTCTCCACCGCAAAAAGATCGAGTATATCCCCGAGTTCATCACTCGCACCGCTTGATACAAACACTTCGTCATCTGCGAGGCCGATCCCCCTTGACCGGTAATAACCCGCTATCGTCTCCCTGAGGAAGGGTGCGCCGGGCTCCGGCATATAGCCGTGAAAGCTTTCCGCACGTGCCTGATCGTCAACCGCCGCATGAAGAGCCTTGATCACCTCATCGCAAAGGGGACGTGAAACATCTCCGATCCCCATACGGTACAGGTGCGTACCTTCGTGCCCGGCAAGATACGCCTTGATCTTCTGCGAAATATTATAAAAAAGATAAGAATCCTTCAGTTCTGCATAATGCATATTCGGCTTGTTCATGTAACCACTTCTCCTTCGTAAACTGTAGATGCGGGTCCTGTCATTTTTACGCTCATATCGGGCTCGACAGTGATCTTCAATGCTCCGCCGTCGAGCTGCACGGTAACAGGCTCGGAAAACGTACACATTCCCCGGCTGACAACCGCTGCCGCACTTGCACATGCGCCCGTTCCGCATGCCATCGTGATCCCGCTGCCTCTCTCCCAAACCCGCATCCTTATTCTGCCCGGTCCGGTCTGCTCGACAAATTCAACATTTGTTCCCCCCGGAAATCTTTCGTTTTTTTCCATGGCGGCGCCAATGCTTGTAAGCGGTGCATTCTCGGCGTCATCCGTAAAAACAACCGCGTGCGGGTTGCCGACATTTACGGGGATATACTTTATCTTCTGTCCGAGTACTTCGATCTCTTCCGTCTTTCCGACCGTAACAGTTCCCATATCAACGGTAACTGTTCTTACACGTCCGTTTGACGTCTCAAGCTCAAGAGTCTTAACTCCCGAAAGCGTCTCAACCGTAAGTCGTCTCTTCTCCGTATAACCCTTGTCATATACATATTTCCCGACGCAGCGTATACCGTTTCCGCACATCTTTGCCTCGCTTCCGTCGGCGTTAAATATTCTCATTCTGAAATCCGCAAGTTCCGAGGGACCTATGTATATCATTCCGTCCGAACCCGCCCCGAAATGTCTGTCGGACATTTTCCTCGAAAGATCTTCAATATCACTCGGAACGTCTCCGTAAACATACAAATAATCATTTCCAAGCCCGTGCATTTTTGTAAAGTGCATATTGTCCTCCTCTCATTACCTTTTCGCGGTCGCCGTCTTTCAGTCCGTTTCATCAATAGTCGAAACCTTCAACGTGAGTTCTTCCAGAACATCAAGCACCATCTTTGCCGTGTCGAGTGAAGTAAGCATGGTGATGTTGTTTTGAGCCGCACATTTTCTGATAGCGACACCGTCTCCGTAATGGATCCCCGAAAGAACGGCTCTCGTGTTGATCACATAGCTGACATATCCGGCCCTGATCGAATCGAGCACTTCGCTCTTTCCTTCACTCGGTTTTCCGAGTATCCTCGTTTTTATTCCATGCTCCCTGAGCACCTCTCCGGTCAGGGTGGTTGCTTCGATATTAAAGCCCATATCATAGAATCTGCGTACTATCGGCACAACCTCTTCTTTATCTTCATCGGCAACACTGACGAGCAGTGTTCCGTAATTTTTAAGTTTTAAACCCGACGCTATCAGCGCCTTGTATGCCGCGCGGTGAAGTTTCCTGTCATATCCGATCGCCTCGCCCGTCGATTTCATCTCGGGCGAAAGATAGGCGTCCATCCCGGCAAGCTTCGAGAAGGAAAATGCGGGTACCTTGACATAATATCTCGACCGTTCCTTCGGATATCTCTCGGTGATACCCTGCTCCCTGAGCGTTCTTCCGAGCATGACGAGCGTACCTATGTCGGCAAGGCTGTATCCGGTGGCCTTCGACAGGAACGGTACGGTTCTTGAAGAACGAGGATTGACCTCGATGATATATACCCTTTCTTCCTTATCCACAATAAACTGAATATTAAAAAGTCCTTTTATCCCGATGCCGAGCCCCAGCTTTTCCGTATAATCGAGTATTGTTTCCCTGACCTTCTCCGAAAGTCCCGTCGGGGGATAAACACTGATCGAATCTCCCGAGTGTACCCCCGTTCTTTCAACAAGCTCCATGATCCCGGGAACAAACACATGCTCACCGTCACAGACAGCGTCAACCTCAACTTCTTTTCCCCTTATATAGCGGTCAACAAGAACGGGCTTGTCCTCATCGACGGCAACGGCATTTTTCAGATATTCCCACATCGACTCTTCTTTCGCGACGATCTGCATCGCACGACCTCCGAGAACAAAACTCGGCCGTACAAGCACCGGATATCCGATCTCTTTTGCAGCCCCGATCCCTTCCTCGATGCTTGTGACCGCCCGTCCCTCAGGCTGAGGGATGGAAAGCCTGAGCAGAAGTTTTTCAAACGAATCCCTGTTCTCCGCCCTGTCTATTGCCTCGCAGTCTGTACCTATGATCCTCACTCCGCGCTCGGAAAGAGGCTCCGCGAGATTAATGGCGGTCTGACCTCCGAGTGTGACGATAACCCCTTCAGGCTGCTCAAGTTCAAGGATATTCATAACGTCCTCTGTGCACAGCGGCTCAAAATAAAGCTTGTCCGAACATGTGTAGTCCGTAGAGACCGTTTCGGGATTATTGTTGATGATTATGGCCTCAAAGCCGGCATCCCTGATCGTCTTCACGGCATGAACCGTCGAATAATCGAATTCTACTCCCTGTCCTATACGTATGGGTCCCGAACCGAGAACCACTATCTTCTTTCTGTCCGAAACGCGCGATTCATTCTCACCTTCAAAACACCCGAACGTATCGCCGTGTTTAGTATAATTTCCGGCATAGGCGTAATTGATACCGTAGGTTGAATAGAAATAAGGAACATAGCTGTCAAATTCGGATGCACATGTATCGATCATCTTATAGACCGGCATGATCCCGTACTTCTTTCTCATCGCAAAAACATCAGGCTCGCTTATGTTCCACAGCTTTGCGATCTCGCGGTCCGAAAATCCCATCTTCTTTGCCCCCGCAAGCGCCTGCGGATCATCACCTTTTACGCCCATATGCCTGAGGCGCGTCTCTTCCTCAACTATGTTTCTCATCTTTCGGATGAAGAAACGGTCGATCGACGTTGCCTGTGCGATCTCTCCGACCGCAGCCTCCGGATCGGCGCTTATCCTGAACAGCTGAGCGATCGCATATATCCTGTCATCCGTCCCTATCGCTATATAATCGATAAGCTTTTTCCTGTCCCAGTTGTCAAACTTACTCATCGCGAGATGATAAACGCCCGTTTCAAGCGAACGGATCCCCTTCAGGAAGCTTTCCTCAAAAGTCCTTCCGACGCTCATGACCTCTCCCGTCGCTTTCATCTGCGTTGAAAGGGAATTGCTGGCATCCGCGAATTTGTCAAAGGGGAATCTCGGAAGTTTTGAAACAACATAATCGAGAGCCGGCTCGAAAGAAGCCGGTGTATTTGCCAGCATTATTTCGTCAAGAGTCATACCGATCCCTATCTTCGCCGAAACTCTCGCTATCGGATATCCGCTGGCCTTTGATGCAAGCGCTGAGGATCGCGACACTCTCGGATTGACTTCGATGAGAAAGTAGGACATCGAGTTCGGATCGAGCGCAAACTGGACGTTACATCCGCCTTCGATCTTAAGTGCGCGGATGATCTTCAAGGCACTGTCCCTGAGCATCTGATACTCTTTATTTGTCAGTGTCTGCGACGGGCAGACAACTATCGAATCTCCCGTATGTATCCCGACGGGGTCAAGATTCTCCATATTGCAGACGGTGATCGCAGTATCGTTTTTATCACGCATCACCTCATATTCGATTTCCTTATAGCCCTTCACACTCTTTTCGATAAGGACTTCATGAACAGGTGAAAGCTCCAGCGCATTCTTTATTACCGCCGTCAGTTCTTCGTCATTTCCCGCAAATCCGCCGCCGGTTCCTCCGAGCGTAAAAGCAGGTCTGAGTACAACGGGATACCCTATTTCATGCGCGATCCCAAGTCCTTCTTCCTCACTGTGTGCCACATCCGAAGGAAGTACGGGTTCACCGAGTTCTCTGCAGAGTTCCTTAAAAAGCTCTCTGTCCTCCGCCTTCTCGATAGAGGCGCTGCTTGTTCCGAGCAGCTCTACACGGCACTCCGCAAGTATTCCCTTTTTCTCAAGCTGCATTGCGAGATTGAGTCCCGTCTGTCCCCCGATACCCGGAAGTATTGCATCGGGACGCTCATGACGTATGATCTTTGCTATATATTCAAGGGTCAGCGGCTCCATATAGACCTTGTGTGCCACACCGGTATCCGTCATTATCGTTGCGGGATTCGAGTTGCAAAGCACGACTTCGTAGCCCTCTTCCTTGAGTGCAAGGCAGGCCTGCGTTCCCGCATAGTCAAATTCCGCAGCCTGACCGATAACGATCGGTCCCGAACCTATGACCAAAACCTTTTTAATATCTGTCCTCTTCGGCATGTCTTTATTTCTCCTTCAACATGTGTCTTCGGCACATGCTAGTCATCCACGGTTCATCCGTGCCGTCATTGCTTCCCGGTTCTTCTGCCGGTCTCATTTGCGAAAACCTTATTTCTCCATCATTGCGAGGAACCTGTCAAAAAGAAATCCGCTGTCTCTCGGTCCCGGTGCGCTTTCGGGATGGTACTGTACGCTGAAGGCCCTGTCACGCCCGCATCCCACACCTTCTATCGTATTGTCGAGTATATTTATTCTCTCTGCCGAAAGCGGAGTGGATTTAAGGCTTTCCGGATCCACCGCATATGAATGATTCTGTGATGTGATCTCTATCTTTCCTGTCGCGAGCTCCTTAACCGGATGATTGCCTCCTCTGTGACCGAATTTGAGCTTATATATCTCCGCACCGTACGCCAGCGAAATTATCTGATGGCCGAGACATATCCCGAATACGGGGATCTCACCCAAAAATTTTTTGACTGTATTTATCGTCGGCGCTACATCCCTGGGGTCCCCCGGTCCGTTTGAAATGAAGAGCCCGTCGGGTCTCATGGCTTTTATGTTTTCATATGACGTGTTCCATGGAACTATATTAACGTGACATGAGCGTTCGACAAGCGACCTTGCTATGTTTTCCTTCATTCCGCAGTCTATTGCGACCACACTGAATTTCTGTTTTGCGGGGACAAACTCTCTTATTTCCCTGCAGCTTACACGTGCAACAGCATCGCGAGGCACCTCGGCAGAGCGCACGATCTCCACCGCGTCTTCGACAGAAAGCTCTTCATTCCCCGTTATGAGCGCCCGCCGGCTTCCCCTGTCGCGGATCATGCGATTCAGGCTCCTTGTATCGACATCACATACCCCGGTTATGTCATATTCCTTCATTACATCCGCAAGAGTTCTCTCCGACCTGAAATTTGAGGGCTCATCGTTGTATTCGTGAACGATCATTGCGCCTATCGACGGCTTCCGCGCTTCGTAGTCATCCCGTGCCATGCCGTAATTGCCTATAAGCGGATATGTCATGACAACCGCCTGATCCGTATAAGACGGATCGGAAAGTATTTCCTGGTACCCGACCATAGATGTATTGAACACAAGCTCCAGGACCTTGTCCTTTTCGGCGCCGAAGAAACTGCCGTTAAATACCGCCCCGTCTTCGGATATGATCCTGGCTTTTTGTCTGCCTGTCATGATTTTCTCTCCTTGTCGTTGTTTTCACTTTGACTTTTCCGCTCTGTTGTTTTGCCTTGGATGACACCCTACCCCCGTCCCCAAGGTGTCACCCGGTTTTCTACTTTACTCTGTTGTTTTGCCTTTTAGCGCTGCTGCTTTATCTTTTGCTCTTTTTACTTTTCGTTTTCGGCAAGAGCCTCGGACAAGCGCCTTTCAAAACGGTCCTTCCTCACATCTGACGGTATTTCGGTTGGATAAACTCCGTCAAAGCACGAACTGCAATACTCCGTATTTCCCGTCAGGCCTTTCAGTTCTTCAAGGGGCAAAAATCCGAGTGAATCTGCTCCGATAAGCTCTGCGATCTCCGGGATCGTGTACTTGCACGCGATCAGGTTATCCTTCGAATCAATGTCCGTTCCGTAATAACACGGAGACACGAAGGGCGGCGATGAAATACGCATATGTATTTCCTTTGCGCCCGCATCACGCAGAAGTTTTACGATCTGTCCGCTCGTCGTTCCGCGGACTATAGAGTCATCGACAAGGATCACCCTCTTGCCCCTGACTTCCTCTTCAACCGCCGAAAGCTTTATGCGAACCTGATCTGTCCTGTTTCCGGGTGCAATAAAGGTCCTTCCGATATATTTATTCTTTATAAGACCGATCCCGTACGGAATTCCCGAAAATCTGCTGTAGCCGAGTGCCGCGTCGAGTCCCGAATCGGGCACACCGATAACTATATCCGCCTCCACGGGATGGCTTTTGGCAAGGATCTCTCCCGCCCTGTTACGCGATGCATGGACAGCAACTCCGTCGATGACCGAATCGGGGCGTGCAAAATATATATATTCAAAGATGCAGAGTTTTCTCGGTTTTTCTCCGCAATGCTCCCTTCTCGATATAACTGTGTTCTTCGAGAAAACAACTATCTCCCCGGGTTCGATATCCCTGATGAACTTTGCTCCGACCGCACGAAGCGCACAGCTCTCGGAAGCGATGCAATAAGTTCCGTCCTCTCTCTGACCGTAGCAAAGGGGCCTGAACCCGAAGGGATCACGTGCTGCGATAATCTTCTGAGGTGACATAAGTATCAACGAATATGCTCCTTCGAGTTTGTTCATCGCACGACTTAAGGCCTCTTCGATCGAAGGCGCATTAAGACGCTCCCTTGTAACTATGTATGCGATTGTTTCCGTATCGCTTGTTGTATGAAAAATTGCTCCGGATAGCTCCAGTTCACTTCGCAGGTCTGCCGCATTCGAAAGATTTCCGTTATGTGCGATCGCCATTCTGCCCTTCTGATGATTGACTTCTATCGGCTGACAATTGTTCCGGTTAGTCCCTCCCGTTGTTCCGTACCTTGTATGACCGACGGCTATCGTTCCCGTGGGAAACGACGAAAGGATCTCCTTTTGGAATACCTCACCGACAAGCCCAAGGTCCTTATGTGACGTAAAGAGCCCGTCATCGTTTACAACGATACCGCAGCTTTCCTGACCTCTGTGCTGAAGAGCATAAAGCCCGTAATAAACAAGACCCGCCGCATCGATCGGCTCCGGCGCCATAAGTCCGAACACACCACATTCCTCATGTATATTGCTCATATATCCGTTTTCCTTCCTCATGTTCCCGTCCCGCACGGGAAGCTTATTTGCTTTCTGCTGTGTCATCCTCTTCCCCGGTTGGCTCAATATGTCTTTTTCTTCCCTATTCGGTTCAACATGTCTTTCTCAACTATTTCGCCGAGAGTGAAGCGTTCACTTATTCCGGGCTGCCTCTACAAGGCCTTTAAATAGCGGATGCGCTTTGTTCGGTCTGCTCTTGAATTCAGGA
>JAILKT010000030.1 GCA_024693545.1 Lachnospiraceae bacterium | reverse complement strand
ATTCCGCAATCCCGACGGAACATTTAAAGAAGCAAATATGACTTCTCACGGTGGATTTGCGCCGGCTTTAAGACCTTACGAAGTAACATATGCGGAATCGGCCTGTGTTCTTACCGGCGGCGCATATATCACCGAACTCGACGTATTCACAAGACCGATATCTAATATATGCGGTGGATGTGTGATCGGTTTTAAGACATTTGATTTTGATGACAACAGCTGCGGCAATCATCTGAAGCTTATGATAAATCAGATCGGAGTAGGACAAAAAGGAATAATCAACATTCATTTCGATTCGCCCGATTCGAAGCCTGTGGCAGTTGTTGAGATTTCACCCGTAAGTACTGTTCTTGAAGCCGTTATACCGCCTGTATCGGGAAAGCATGATCTTTATTTTACCATCGAAACAGGAAGAAAGAACTGGATGGCATATGCTTTCGATAACAGAGAGCTTTGCAAAATAGATAAATTTGTTTTTTGTAAATAACTTGATTTAATCTGAATTGAGATGTATATTATAGGAGCATCGCAGTGTGATGCTCCTATAGCATTTCCCCTGACACCGAAATCATTATCATTGAGGTGGAAGATACGGAGCCCAAAACTTATTATATGGCGGAGTGATTCGCCGTTTACATTTGTATCGCCGTATTTTCATCAGTGCCGGGTGGAAATTAAGGCGGTTTTTTTATGAATGATTTGATAAAAACTAACGGTAAAAAAAGTTCCTCGGCGTTCACTCGGATCTTTTTGATCGTATTTCCCATCATCGTACTGATCATAGGACTCGCTGTAGGACGGATCGGTATAGGAATAGACGAAGTGATCGTTTCTATAGGCAGACTCTTCTCCGGTCAGGAAGCTTCAGGAATGAATGACGTCGTGATCCGCTCGATGAGACTGCCAAGGCTTCTTCTTGCTGCACTCGCAGGCGCAGGTCTTTCAGTCAGCGGTGCGATATTTCAAGGATTGTTTTCCAATCCTCTTGCAACACCTGATACGCTCGGTGTAGCTTCGGGTTCGGGATTCGGCGCTGTTCTTGCTATGCTTATCGGTCTTAATATGACCGGAATTCAGCTTATGGCAGTGATTTTCGGCATATTGGCCGTGGTCATAACTGCGCTTTTCGGAAAAGCTGCTCCGGAGGGAAGGATCAATATGGTCCTCGCCGGTATCATGGTAGGCTCACTTTTTTCGGCTCTTATCTCTCTTGTGAAATTCACAGCCGACACAGAGTCACAACTGCCTGCAATAACTTATTGGCTTCTGGGAGGAATGGACTCGGCAGGAATTTCAACGCTTGCGATAGGGGCGCCTCCGATAATCATCTGTCTTATTTTCTTCTTTCTTATCAGATACAGAACTAATCTGCTCCCTCTTCAGGAGGATGAGGCGCGGAGCATGGGTGTTAATATAAAAAGGCTCAGAAATGTTTGTATAGTCGGTGCAACAATGATCACGGCATCTTGCGTATCTATGTGTGGTCAGGTCGGCTGGGTTGGTTTGATAGTTCCACACTTTTGCAGGATGCTTTTCGGAAGTAACAATGTAAAGCTTATTCCTGCATCGATCAGTATAGGCGCCGGCTTTATGATGATAGTCGATACACTTGCAAGAACCATTTCCCCGAAAGAAATACCCATATCGGTACTCACAGCAATAATCGGAGCCCCTTTCTTTATCCTGATGTTAAAAAAGAAAGGATCTCGCTTTTCGGGCTGAAACATATTCTGAATATGTATATGGAGGTTAAATCATATGAGACTTACAGTCAGTCATTGTTATTTTTCGTATGATAAGCATGCGGGTTCGTTGCTTGAGGATATATCTTTTGATCTTGCTTCCGGAGAGAAGCTGGCTGTCATGGGGCAAAACGGTGCAGGTAAAACGACGCTCCTTCGCTGTCTGTGCGGTTTCCTCAAATGGGATAAAGGAACAGCATCAATAGACGGCAAGGACATAAGCGCTCAAAGCAGCGAAAAGCTTTTTAAAATCTTGTCATATGTTCCTCAGAAAAGAATAATGCCTCCGGACCTGAGTGTTTACGACATGATACTTCTCGGAAGAGCCGGAAATATATCAGTTTTTTCTTTGCCCGGTTCTGCCGACAAAGAAGCTGCGGATAAAGTTATCGAGAGAATGGGTCTCAGTAATATCGCTTACAAAAGCTGTAACGAACTCAGCGGCGGACAATACCAGATGGTTCTTATAGCAAGAGCAATTGTAAACGATCCGAAGGTTATGATACTGGATGAACCCGAATCAAATCTCGATTACCAAAATCAGCTTCTTGTTCTGGAAACGATAGACAGACTTTCAAAAGAAGGAATATCATGCATATTTAATACGCATTTTCCCGGAAATGCCGTCAGATGGGCGGATAAAGCTCTTATGATAGCTCTTGACGGTTCTTATGTTTTTGATGATATCGAAAATGTAATAACAGAAGATAATATGAGGAAATACTACGGTGTTGATGTATGTATAGGTAAAGTAAGCGGTGAATTCGGCGAATACACCGATATAATCCCCGTGAGAAGAAGCATTATCCGGGCATGAAGTAATAAATGCTCTGAATATCGGAATGATGAAATAAGGAGTCTTTACAGATCTCTTTATATAAAAAACAACAGGAGTGTACCATTATGAAAAAAATCATAGCATTAATACTTGTATGTGCAATGGCTGTTTCTGTGCTTTGTGCATGCAGTAATCAACAAAGTGATTCCGAAGATTCGGAATTCAGAACAGTCACAGATCACCTCGGAATCGAAGTTAAGGTTCCGAAGGAAGTAAAAAGAATAGCGGTAACTAACATTTTCCCCATTCCCTCGGTTCTTTGCGTATTTTTTAACACAGCGGAAAAGATCGTAGAGATGGCTCCGGCAAGTATGACAGCAGCTAAGAATTCACTACTCGGAAAGCTTTATCCCGAACTTTTAAATGTTGACACTTCGGCAGTCGACGGTGACGATGTCAATATCGAAGAGCTCCTCAAGCAAAATCCCGATCTTGTTATTTACAGTGCATCCACACCCGCACTCGGTGAAAAACTCAGAAACGCAGGTCTTGCAGCTGTCGCTCTTTCAGTAAACAAATGGAATTATGACTGTATCGAAACTCTTAATCACTGGCTCGAAGTACTTAAGGCTATTTTCCCCAACGATGCAAGTGACAGATGTGAAAAAGTCAAAACATACAGTGAAGATGCGATCGAGCTCATAAAAGACCGTGTTGGGAATCTTTCCGACGAAGAAAAAGCAAGAGTATTTGTTGTTTTCCAGTACAGCGATTCATCACTTGTTTCTTCGGGCAAAAATTTCTTCGGACAGTGGTGGGCTGAAGCTGCGGGGGCAAAGAACGTGGCTGAAGAGCTTGAAAAAGACAATTCCGTACCCGTCACTCTCGAACAGGTATACAAATGGAATCCCGACACAATACTTATGACCAATTTCAATAAGTATTATCCCGAAGATCTCTATAATAATACTGTAGGAAATTATGATTGGTCACAAATAGATGCGATCAAGAATAAACGTGTATTTAAAATGCCTCTCGGAATGTATCGTTCATATACACCGGGTATCGATACTCCCGTTACACTCAAATGGATGGCAAAAACAATTTATCCTTCGCTCTTTGAAGATATTGACATTATCAAAGAAACAGTTGATTATTATAAAGAGATATTTAATATAACGCTTACGGATGAAGAAGCACGTTCTATTTTTGAGCCCAGCTCATCGGCAGGTGTATTCTGATGTAAAACAGTAATCGGAAAGGAGTATTTATGAGTTTAAATGACACTTCTTCAGCACAAAGAATCAAAATTTCATTTTTAGGTTGTACAAATGCCGGGAAATCCAGTCTCGTAAACGCTGTTACGGGTCAGGAAGTTGCACTCGTCTCGGAAGTAAAAGGGACCACCACAGATCCGGTAGGAAAATCCATGGAAATTTTGCCTCTCGGACCCGTAATTCTCTATGACACTCCGGGCTTTGACGATAAAAGCGAACTCGGTGAGAAGAGAGTCGCCCGGACAAAAAGGACGATGACAAATACCGATATAGGCGTTGTGGTTATCGATTCTTCAGTTGGGATCACTCTTGCCGATGAGGAACTCATAAGAACTCTTATCGGAATAAAGATTCCGTTCATTACAGTTTTTAACAAAGAAGACCTGTGTAACGGCGAAGATCGTGTCACGCTCGGAAAAAAGCTTGATGAAATATCGTCTCTCATGGATATAAAGCCTATTCCCAGAGTGTTTGTCAGTGCGACAAGCATGCGTGGTGTTGCGGAACTCAGGATCGCACTTTCGGAACTCCTTCCCGATGTAAAAAAAGATGCAAAAATAATTATTGATCTTTTGAAACCCGGTGATGTAGCCGTTCTTGTATGTCCGATAGACGAATCGGCGCCGAAAGACAGACTTATTCTTCCCCAGACTCATACAATAAGAGAACTTATAGAGTACGGAGTAAGCGCTGTCGTTACAACCGAAAAAGCTTTAAAAGATACTCTGGACAGCCTGAAAAATGCACCGACTATTGTTATAACGGATTCTCAGGCTCTTATGCAGATCAAGGACATAGTGCCCGATGAGGTACCGCTGACGACTTTTTCAATTCTTATGGCCAGATATAAAGGCTTTTTGAACGAAGCCGCTATCGGCATTAACGCTGCGAAGGACCTCGCCGGCAATGCTAAGATACTTGTTTGTGAAGGCTGTAC
This sequence comes from Lachnospiraceae bacterium, assembly GCA_024693545.1. Classification (GTDB taxonomy): domain Bacteria; phylum Bacillota; class Clostridia; order Lachnospirales; family Lachnospiraceae; genus RUG11977. The sequence goes on along the minus strand of JAILKT010000030.1, from coordinate 47,611 downwards.
ACATCACAGACAATGCAATGACATAGGGACCGTAAAACTTCCCAAGGCCATCAAAAAGCTTACGGGTAAGGATTTTAATTATGAATATACAAGCGGGCAGGGTTTCCCCGAGGATCTGTCATCGTACAGTATGCTTATCCATTGCGGAGCATGTATGGTAAGTGATAAAGAAGTCGCATACAGGCTCGGAAAAGCAAAGGAATATAATATTCCGTTCACAAATTACGGTATAACACTTGCGATGGCATCGGGTACGCTCGAAAGAACTTTAAGAATATTCCCCGCTCTTCATGATGCGATATTCGGATGACAGAATGGCTGATGATATGATATAATTTTATAAGCGTTGATTTTTCATGCGCATCCTCATTAACGTGGGGGTGCGCAATTATTTAATTTAAAACGTTCAGGAGGTCTGTTATGGTTGAATCCAAAGGATGGAACTGGAAAGTTGTTCCCGAAAACGAAAAAAATGTTTGGATCGAACCCGCTATAGAGAGTTATTATTTTCTGGACAGATGGAGAAAAAAAGATTATAAGGTTTTTCTTGATCTTGGCTGCGGAATGGGTCGTCACAGTATCCAGTTCGCTCAGGCAGGTTTTGATGTCAACAGCTTTGACATTGAAGAAGAAGCCGTAAAAGCGACCTGTGAATGGGCGAAAAGAGAGGGGCTTTCAGTTGTGGGTAAAGTGGGAGATATGCTTTCTCTCCCTTATTCCGACAGCTCCATCGACTGTATATTCTGCAGAAATGTTATAAATCATACAGATACGCAGGGTGTAATAAGATCGATAGCTGAAATTCACAGGGTCCTTAAAAAGGGTGGCGAGTGCTATTTTTCGCTTGCTTCAAAAGCTACATACGGCTTTAAAAATACAGATTGGCCTCTCATCGATCCAAACACAAAGATCTGCATGAGAGAAGGACCCGAATACGGTGTTCCTCATTATTTTGCTGATTACGAAGGTGTTTTTGAACTTACAAAAGAATTCAAACTCGAATCAATATATCATGTAGAAAACTTTTACGAAGAGTTTGGACACGGACACTCATCATTTCATTATCACGTCCTGATATCAAAATAAACCGAATTTGCTTCAAAAGCAAATTCTCACCGAAAACACTTTAATATATTCCGGCGAAAAAAGTTCTTGCAATAGAGAATTTATCATGATAATATAGATGGGCATGTAAAAAAGGGTGTTCCGCTGTACTGTTCCAAAAGAAAGTAGAATGAACACTGACATTTAATCAGGAGGTTCGAAATGAACGATATTATCAAAAACATTGAAGCAGCTCAGTTAAAGAGCGACATCACCGAATTTAATGTTGGTGATACTGTTAGGGTTTCTTCACTTGTTAAAGAAGGTAACCGTGAGAGACAGCAGGTTTTCGAAGGCGTTGTTACCAAGAGACAGAACGGTGGAGCAAGAGAAACTTTCACAGTCAGAAAAATTTCAAACGGCGTTGGCGTTGAGAAGACATGGCCTCTTCATTCACCCATTGTTGCAAAGATTGAAGTTGTCAGACTCGGTAAGGTTAGACGTGCCAAGTTATTCTACCTTCGTCAGAGAACAGGTAAGGCTGCTAAGGTTAAGGAAGTTATTCGCTGATCAAATGAGCGGTTTTGAAAAGGGACGGCTTTATGCCGTTCCTTTTTGTTTTATGTCTCAGTTTTTCCCGGCGGGCGAGACTTGAATAACAATCACGTATCGTGGTTGTTATTTTTTGTCCGAGGATATAAAATATAATACGATATAGATTCCTAGAAGGGAACGTAAAATGGATACCGAATTTGAATTTGATTTTGACCGGCAGGAAAAGAAAAGCAAACGAAATAAGCTTATCGTAAGGATCATTCTATGGATCGTTGCGTCTTCTATAGCCATATTTTTAGGATGGCTTTTTACGGTTGTGGCACTCGAAAAAACAAATATGGTCGGAAGCGGGATGGAACCGACACTTTCAGATGATGATATAATCATTGTTAACAGAATGGCATATCTTTTATCGGAACCCGAAAGATTTGATGTTATAGTATTTAATAAGTCGGGAAAAGAGCACAGTTATTACGCTTGCAGGCGTGTTTACGGACTTCCGGGTGAAAAGATCCGGGTGACCGACGGAAATCTCTATGTTAACGGAATTATGATCGATGAACCTATAAATGTTGAACCTATGATAACTGCGGGTCTGTTTGAAGAAGATGTTTTGCTTGATGAGGATGAATATTTTGTACTCGGAGATAACAGAAACGATTGTGAAGACAGCAGATATTTTAATTTTGGCAATGTTACGAAGGATGAGATCATAGGCGAAGCATTCATCAGTATTTCGCCATTCTCTATTATCAGTAAGCTTAATCTGAAGACAAATGAAAACGATGAAGAATAGGAGAACATAATGGTTTATCAATGGTACCCCGGACATATGAGTAAAGCCAAAAGGCAGATGGAAGAAGATCTCAAAGTGATCGATGCTATAGTTGAGATCCTCGATGCAAGGATACCTCTTTCAAGCAAAAATCCGGATATTGATGTTCTGGGAAAAAATAAATACAGAGTTTTGATCCTTAATAAATGCGATCTGGCAGATCCCGTAAGAACATCTTATTTCAAGAAGTATTACGAAGAAAAAGGCTTTTTTGTCAATACCTGTGATTCCAGAACCGCTGCAGGCATAAAAGGCAGCCTTGATATTATAACAAAGGCTTGCGAGGAAAAGATAAAACGTGACAGATCGCGAGGGATCATAGGTCGCCCTATAAGAGCTATGGTTGCCGGAATTCCCAACAGCGGCAAATCGACCTTTATTAATTCAATAGCGGGTAAAGCATGTGCCAAAACAGGAAACAAGCCCGGTGTTACCAAAGGAAGACAGTGGATAAGGCTAAACAGACAGGTTGAACTTCTGGATACCCCCGGAATCTTATGGCCGAAGTTTGAAGATCAAAAAATTGGGATGAACATTGCCTTTATAGGCTCTATAAATGATGATATACTTTATCCCGAAGAGCTTTGCTATTATCTTCTCGGTATCTTGAAAGAGAGATATCCGGGTGCGATAAAAAACAGATATTTTAAAGATGACTTACCTGTTCCCGAAGATATAAACGAGATCATCAAATCGATCGCGATAGCCAGAGGTGCTCTTATGGCAGGCGGAGAGCCGGATATTATAAAGGCATCCAAGCTTATAATTGATGATTTCAGAGCTTCACGTCTCGGAAAAATTACACTTGAATGATAAAGATCGGAGCTTGTTTTGGAAAAGAAGATATCATATATTAAAGAGATTTTTACAAACTGCGAAGAAAACGAACTTGATGCATTGATAAAAGAATATTCCGAAGACAACAGGGATTCGGTAAAAAAGATCATAGCATCCGCTGTTACAAGGATCGAAAAGCTAAAAAAAGAACGGGCAAGACTCGAAACAATGAAATTCTTCGAAAAAAAATACGGAGAATGTGAGTTGATATGCGGAATTGACGAAGCAGGGCGAGGACCCCTCGCAGGTCCTGTTTGTGCAGGAGCCGTTATACTTCGAAAAGATGTTGAAATATTATATTTAAATGATTCAAAAAAGCTTTCCGCCAAAAGAAGAGAAGAACTTTATTATAAAATAAAAGAATTGTCAATTGCTTCAAGTGTTGGATTTTCGGATAATAAAAGGATCGACGAGATAAACATACTCAACGCTACTTACGAAGCAATGAAAAAAGCAATTGAAGGACTGGGTAAAAAACCTGATATATTACTTAACGATTACGTTAGGATACCCGATACAGACATAAGACAGATCTCCATAACGCACGGAGATGCTCAAAGTGTTTCGATTGCGGCAGCAAGTATTATGGCCAAGGTAACAAGAGACAGACTGATGGACGAATATGATAAACAGTATCCGGAATATGGCTTTGCTCAAAACAAAGGCTACGGAACAAAGCAACATATCGATGCCATAAAAAAGATGGGACTTACCCCGATTCACAGGCTTTCTTTTGTCAGTAATCTGATATAAAGCATAATCATATTACTGCGCAAACCTCGAGCAAAAAAAGCGGAGGTATATATGATCGAAAAGAAACAAAAAACTGCCGTCGCCCTCGGATTTGAAAAAGGCGATGAGGCACCGAAAATTCTTGCCACAGGAAAAGGTCACGTAGCCGAAAAGATTATCGAACAGGCACGTGAACATAATGTTCCGATACACTTTGATGCCAGACTGGCAAATACACTTTCAAAGCTTGATTTTGACGAATATATTCCGCCTGAGTTATACGAGGCCGTGATCGAAGTGCTCATGTATGTCGATAAAGTGGATTCTGTCAGAGAAAAACTGAAGGGATGACCTTATTAAAGAAACGGAGTAATTATTTGAATAAAAGGGAAATAGGCGCAAGCTACGAAGAAATAGCGGCAATAAAATTACAGGAACTCGGCTATATGATCATAGAAAAAAACTTTTATTGCAAGGGCGGAGAAATAGATATCATTGCCAAAAACGAAGAATATCTTTGTTTTATCGAGGTAAAATACAGAAGCGATGATTCCGAAGGCGATCCACTTGAAGCTGTTGATGCCCGAAAGATCAAAAGAATTTGCAGTAGCGCACTTTTTTATATGACAAAAAACGCATATCCCGAAACAACTCCTGTCAGGTTCGATGTGGTATCGATACTTGGTGATGATATCAAGATAATAAAAAATGCTTTTGATTATATATAGCCTGTGCTTAGGCATAACTGTAACATCTATGGTTTTAAACTGACTGTAACATCATAGGTCTTAAACAGACTATAAAAGGAAAGAGGAATAAATGGAAAACAAAGGCCATTTAATTGTATCGGTCGAACCCGGATCGATTGCTGAAGAACTTGGGATAGAACCCGGTTCGAGGCTGCTGATGATCAATGACAAAATAGTTGAAGATGTGTTTGATTACAGATATCTCGCTCAGGATGAAGATATAGTTATAACCGTTATAGACAAAAACGGCGAAGAATGGGATTACGATATAGAAAAGGATTACGGTCAGGAACTCGGCCTTGTTTTTGAAGGCGGTCTTATGTCGGAATACCATCACTGCTGTAATAAATGTATATTCTGCTTTATTGATCAGCTGCCTCCGGGGATGCGTAAAACACTTTATTTCAAAGATGATGATGCACGACTTTCATTTCTTCAGGGAAACTACGTTACCCTGACAAATATGTCAGATAAAGACGTAGAAAGAATATGCTTTTATAAGATGTCGCCCATAAATATTTCAATTCACACGCTGAATAAAGAGTTACGTGTTAAAATGCTTAAAAATAAGCGTTCGGGTGAAGCTCTGAGACATATAAGAACCTTTGTGGACGCGGGGATAGAAATAAACGGACAGATAGTTTTATGTAAGGGTTACAACGACGGGAAAGAGCTTGATTATACGCTTAAACATCTTGAAGACTATATGCCCGGAATGAAAAGCCTGTCCATAGTGCCTATCGGTATCACAAAATACAGGGAAGGACTGGCTCCCATCGAAGCATTTACAAATGAAGAATGCAAAGATGTGATCAAACAGATCGAGCCATACAGGAAGTATTACAAAGAAAAATACGGTACAAGTCTCATATATGCGTCAGATGAGTTTTATCTTAATTCCGGTACCCCGATACCTCCTGCCGAAGAATATGAAGGCTTTCCCCAGATTGAAAACGGTGTTGGAATGACCCGTTCACTCATAGATGAATTTGAAGAGGCTTTTGATGAATTTAAAAAAGATCCGTCATCGAAAGACCGGCTGATCAGGGGTAAATTTACATTTGTAACCGGAAAAGCGATAGAAAAGATATTACGAAGTCTGATGGACAGGATTACCGAAGAATACCCTTTTTGTAAAGTTGAGGTTGTGGGGATCAGAAATGATTTCTTCGGTGAAAAGATCACTGTTGCGGGTCTTGTTACCGCCGGGGACATAATTGCCCAGTTAAAGGGCAGAGACTGCGGTGATTATCTGGTCCTTCCGACATGTATGCTCAGAGCCGGAGAAGATGTATTTCTTGATGATCTGAGGGTATGTGACATTGAAAGCGCTTTACAAAAAAATATACGTATAGTAAAATCAAACGGTATTTCGTTAATAAACGTACTGTGCACTGATTATGTGCCGGTTCATGAGAGAGAGGTGCCTTATGAGCAAGCCGATAGTGGCGATAGTCGGCAGGCCTAATGTAGGTAAGTCAAGTTTTTTTAATGCATTATGCGGAGAACAGATTTCGATAGTCAAGGATTATCCCGGCGTAACCCGAGACAGGATTTACGGCGATGCCGAATGGCTTGGAAATAGTTTTACAATAGTCGATACGGGCGGAATCGAGCCCGAAAGCGGAGATATCATCCTCAGATCTATGCGCGAACAGGCGCAGATAGCAATTGATACCGCCGATATTATCATTTTTATGGTTGATATCAGAGACGGTCTTGTCGATCGTGACGGTATGGTTGCCGATATGCTCAGAAGAAGCGGAAAACCTATCGTACTTTGTGTAAACAAAGTCGATAACTTCCAAAAAATGGAAGCTGATGTCTATGAGTTCTATAACCTTGGTCTCGGAGAACCTTATCCGATCTCATCGACCGGAAAAACCGGTTTCGGTGAGCTGCTTGATGCAGTTATAGAGCTTTTCCCAAAAGACAATCTCGAAAATGAGGTGGAAGAGAGACCGAGGATAGCTATAGTCGGTAAGCCTAATGTAGGTAAATCTTCACTTATTAACAAACTTCTCGGTGAAAACAGATGTATTGTTTCGGATATTGCGGGAACTACAAGAGATGCGATCGATACATATGTAAACTATCAGGGTAAAGATTATATATTTGTCGATACCGCCGGTCTTCGAAGGAAAAACAAGATAAAGGAAGAGCTTGAACGATTCATGGTAATAAGAACCGTTTCAGCCGTTGAAAAATCCGATATCGTCATTCTTATGATAGATGCAGTCGAAGGAGTCACCGAACAGGATGCCAAAATCGTCGGCATTGCTCATGAGCGTGGACGCGGGATCATTATTGTTGTAAATAAATGGGATGCCATTGAAAAAAATGACAAGACAATATATAAATATCGGGACGAGATATTTAAAACACTCTCGTTTATTCCTTATGCAGAAGTCATATTTATTTCGGCCCTGACAGGTCAAAGGATCGGTAAAATATTCGATTCCATCGAAGAAGTGATCCAAAGCCAGAACTTAAGGATCAAGACAGGTGTCTTAAATGAAATAATAACGGAAGCGACTGTGCTTCAGCAGCCGCCCTCGGACAAAGGCAAGAGGCTTAAGATCTTTTATGTTACACAGGTATCGGTCAAGCCGCCTACATTTGTTTGTTTCGTAAACGATAAAGAACTTTTCCACTTTTCATATCAGCGTTATATCGAAAACAAGATAAGAGAGGCTTTCGGTTTCAACGGTACATCAATAAGACTTCTGATACGCGAAAGAAGTGAAAAAGAACAGACGTGACATTATTTATACAGGAACGTATATATTTACAGAATTATTAAATTATTCCGGAGGCGAATAAAATGAATATATGGCTCGTTATCTGCCTGATAGTTTCAGGATATCTTCTCGGGTCAATTTCTTTCGGTTATATTGTTGGAAAGATCAGACATATCGACATAAGAGAGTACGGAAGCGGTAGTTCGGGAACGACTAATGCTTTCAGAACAGTCGGAAGACTGGGAGGTATACTTACATTTATCGGCGATTATCTCAAAGCTCTCATTCCAATCTTACTGTTTAGATTTGTCTTTTTTGCTGAAGAGCCGTATATGCATCTTGCAATACTCATCTATGGCTTTGCATGCGTCATCGGACATAATTTCCCTATCTGGCTTAAATTCAAAGGTGGTAAGGGAATCGCAGTAACAGCCGGCGTATGCTCCGGTTTCGACCCGCTTATCATTCCTTTCGGAATCGTACTTTTTGCAATTGTTGTTCTTTTTACAAAATATGTTTCAATCGGTTCACTGGTTATTTCTCTGGTAATACCGTTTTGGGTTGTTTTCAGAATGTGCGATGACGCCTATTATCCATGGCTTATTATCGTCTCATGCCTTTATACGATATCCGCATTTATAATGCACAGAAAAAACATCAAACGTCTTATCAGAGGAGAAGAAAACAAGATAGGGCAGAGGGTTAAGATCGATAGCAACGCTCATAAAGAAAACAATACAAAATAAAGTATATACAGACTATCCATAATAATTTTAATGAGGTGAAAAATATGACTGTTACTGTTCTTGGTGCAGGTACGTGGGGAATTGCTCTTACCATACTTCTTTCGGGCAAAGGAATAGATGTATGTCTTTGGTCCAGCAGCGAAACCACTGAAATTCAGGAGCTCACAAAAAACCGTAAAGAGATCAAAAATCTTCCCGGAGCTTTGCTTCCCGATTCCGTAAGGCTTACGAACGATCTTGAAGAAGCCGTTACCAAAAACGATCCGTCTCTTGTTGTTTTTGCGGTTGCGTCTCCGTTTGTTCGCAAGGTTGCCCGCATGGTTTCACCGTATATTAAAGCAGGAATGAAAACAGTAAATGTTGCAAAGGGAATAGAAGAGGACACTCTTAAAACTCTGAGTGAAGTAATCGATGATGAGATCCCTCAGGGTGACAACAGCGTATTATCGGGACCAAGTCACGCGGAAGAAGTATCAAGGCTTATACCTACCACTGTTGTTGTTGCTTCCAAAACAAAAGAAACGGCTCTGTTTATTCAGGATACGTTTATGACAGACAGGTTCCGGGTATATACGAGTGACGATATGATCGGCGTTGGTCTCGGCGGCTCGATAAAAAATGTTATAGCCCTTGCGGCAGGAATTTCTGACGGTCTCGGATTCGGTGATAACACAAAGGCGGCTCTGATGACCAGAGGAATTGCTGAGATCAGCAGACTAGGCGTAAAGATGGGTTGCAGACTCGAAACACTTTGCGGTCTTTCGGGGATCGGGGATCTTTTTGTTACGGCCACATCACATCACAGTCGTAACTGGAATGCAGGTTTCCTTATCGGAAAAGGAATGTCTGCGCAAGAGGCTATGAAAGAGGTCAAGCAGGTTGTTGAAGGCGTATACTGCGCTAAAGCTGCATTAAAGCTTGCCCGGAAATATAAAGTAGAAATGCCCATAATAGAGCAGGTAAATTATATTCTTTTTGACAAAAAGCCGGCTCTGAAGGCTGTGTCAGATCTGTTTATGAGAGACAAGACCAAAGAGCATGATAATGTTGAATGGTGAAAAAATAAATAGATAATTTTGTTAAATACCGATTTTAGTGTGTTTCTTTAAGAATTTGTTGACAATTTATAAATTGGGGTATATAATTTGTTTTGCTATCGTAACATTTTCGTAACATTTGTGTTGTTTGAAGTGTGAGGTTTAAGATGTTAAAGTCAATGCGCAACAAGATTTCATATCTTTTCCTGATAACAGGTGCCATGATCGTTTTCATGGGCTTTAATGCTGCGCATGCCGATACAGTTAAAGGTGAGACATCTCTTTGCGGTGCATCTTTGGTTATCGATAATTTCTACGAAAATGCAGACGATGTGATCATCGAAGATGAAGACGCATTTGTTTCAACACTTCTTTCAAACGATCTTTCTCTTCCCGATAATGCGGCATTTGCTAAAGTCGATGCATTTCTAAATGTTCGTAAAGCCGCTACAACCGATTCCGATATAATAGGTTATCTTCCAAGGAATGGTGTATGTTATATCATTTCCGATCCCGAATACGGTTTTGTGAAGATCAAATCGGGCGAGCTTGAAGGATATGTTGCGGAAGAGTATCTCTATAAAGGTATAGCAGCAAAGGCAAAGGTGGAAGAAGTTGCTCCCGTCGTTGCTACGGCAAATTCGGGCGCACTCAATCTCAGGAGCACTCCTTCAACGGAGAACTCGGATAATGTCGTTGCTACAATTTATAAAAACGAATCAGTTTTGGTCGATACTGCCAATCAGGTAGTTCTCGGACCCGATAAATCAGAGTGGGTTGCTGTTATTTATGATGATAAGCCTTGTTATGCTCTGAAAAAATTTGTTACTGTCGGAAGAAATCTTGTTTACGGTTGTTCTGTAGAGGAAGTAGTCGGAGATATAGGCGTTAAAAACGTAACCGCGATAAGAGCAGGTATCATTAGCGAAGCAAAGAAGCATCTCGGTCTTAAATACGTTTGGGGCGGTCTCAGCCTTAAAAAAGGAGCAGATTGTTCTGGATTCTGCTGCGCAATTTATAAAAAGTGCGGTTTTGATCTTCAGAGTATAGGTCGTTCTTCTTATACACTTGCTGGAGCATCTGAAGGCCGCAAGGTTACATATGAAAATGCAAAGCCCGGTGATCTTGTATTTTACAAGCTTAAGAAGGGTCGTGTAAGTCATGTCGCCATATATATCGGCGGTGGACAGATCATTCATGAAAGCAGTAATTCGGGTTGTGCCGTTATTTCTGATATTAATTGTATGAAAGTAGCTATGATTAAGAATTTCCTTGATTGATGGTTTGAAAACAATTCATTGTTTACCGGGGTAGATTTATGCCGATATCTATCCCGGTTTTTCTTTACTTTTTTATAAGATTTTAATGACTTATCAGCAGGTGCGTTTATTGACAATCCCCCCTCAAAACTATATTATTAAGAACGGGTTTTGCGCCGAATGATATTATTTTTTCAGTACCGCTTATAACCCGGGGAAATCATATATTTATAACAATACAGTATTCATCGGGGAGGATGTATCAATGCAAGTGGCACTGATCGTGATCGCAGTAGTTGTCATTTTATTCATAAAAGGCATCTATGATCAAAGAAAAACAGCCAAAAAGCTTTTGGCCAAAGTAGATTATGCCTATGGAAAAATACCGCAGAAAACGTATTCATCCGAGAAATCCGAAGCGTTAAAGTACTATTTCAAAGATCATCCCACTCCTTATGATATTGATGATATCACATGGAACGATCTCAGTATGGATAATGTCTATAATCTGATCAATGCCTGTAACAGCGCATACGGGGAAGAGTATTTATATGCGTTGCTCCGTTCACCGCAGGTATCGGAAGAAAAACTTAAAGAACGCGGCAAACTTATCAATATTTTTTCGCGTGACAAAAAACTCCGAAACGAACTTTCAACTCAATTTGCAATAATGGGTATCATGAAAAAGATATCTGTCTTTGAGTATATGGGCAGTCTTAAAAATGCTACACTCGAAGGCGCATCTATTCATTTACTCCTGGATTTTCTGCTTGCTCTTTCGGTGGTATATATTTTTGTCAATCCTCCCCTTGGAATAACAGCTACCGTAATAATGCTATTTGTTAATATATTCTCGTATTTTAAATATAAGGCTAAAGTTGATAATTATTTCGTGATAATAGGCTTTATAATAAGATCGCTTGATTCTGCCAAAAAGATTAATGTTTCGAACGATGAATTAAAGCCTTATATGGATCGTCTAAAATCATGTATCAAAGAATTCAACGGCATGAGACACGGCTCATGGCTTGTATCGAGTTCGGGACTTAACTCTTCGGATCTTGCACAGATCATGCTTGATTACCTCAGAATGATATTTCATCTTGATCTGATTAAGTTTAATTTTATGTATAAAACTTTCCTGAACAAGGAGAAGACTTTTTACGAGATATTCGAAACAATCGGACTGCTTGACAGTATGATCTCGGTTGCTTCGTTCAGAGAGCTTATGGGCAGGAATTGTGTACCGGTATTTTCGGACGAAAGAAAGATATCGGCAGACGGTATGTTTCATCCGCTTGTCGAGGATCCTGTTCCTTCTTCGTTCACTACCGACAGGAGTATTCTTTTGACCGGCTCGAATGCATCCGGAAAATCCACATTTATAAAAAGCGTAGCGATCAATCAGATACTTTCACAAACAATATATACCGCTCTGGCAAGATCATATGAAACATCATTTTTCAATATAATGTCTTCCATGGCTTTAAAAGACGACATTATAGGCGGTCAGAGTTACTATATCGTTGAAATCAGGTCTCTTAAGAGGATCATCGAGAGGATGAATGAGGACGTTCCCTCGCTTGTATTTATAGACGAGGTTTTAAAAGGAACAAACACGCTGGAAAGGATCGCAGCCTCTTCACGGATCCTTTATTCGCTTGCTACTTCGAAATCGATCTGCTTTGCGGCAACTCACGATATTGAGCTTACTTATATTCTCGAAAATTATTATAATAATTATCACTTTGAAGAACAGGTAAGTGAAAACGAAGTATTGTTTGATTATCAACTGCGCGACGGACGGGCCGTATCGAGAAACGCTATCAAGCTTCTTTCGATTCTCGGTTACCCGGACGAGATCATAACCACTGCAACCGAAATGGCTCAGAACTACTTGGAAACAAATGAATGGAAGGTTTACTAAACCATGGAAGAATTATACACCAGCCTTAATGATGTAAAGGGCATGCAGCTTTCGCCGCTTATGGAACAATATAAGTCTGTAAAAGATGAATACCACGATTGCGTACTTTTTTACAGATTGGGAGATTTCTACGAAATGTTTTTCGAAGATGCCGTAAAAGTCTCATCCGAGCTGGAACTTGTTCTGACCGGAAAAAACTGCGGTCTCGACAAGAGAGCGGCAATGTGCGGCATTCCTTATCATTCTTATGAATCATACCTTTCCAGACTTGTCGGAAAGAACTACAGGGTCGCTATCTGTGAACAGGTAGAAGACCCTGCTCTTGCCAAAGGACTTGTAAAAAGAGAAGTGATCAGAATTGTCACTCCCGGAACAAATATATCGGCCGATGCACTTGAAGAAAAAAGTAATTCATTTCTTGTTTGCATAGTTATGACGGATAGTATTTTCGGGCTTGCAGCTACCGATATTTCGACAGGTGAGTTCTATGTGACCGAATGTAAAACAGTAGCGGAAACACACGATGAAGTCCTCAGATACAATCCCAAAGAGGTACTTCTGAACGATGACGCATTAAGCAGCGGATTATCGCTTGAAGACATAGATCCTTCGGGGAACCTGAGTCCCTCTCTTCTTGATGATCGATATGAGACAGATAATACAGACTGCCTTATCGAGCATTTCGAAGACAAAGAGGAAATAAAGGCAACAGTCAATGACTATCCCTTCGGAATGATTGCGGCAGCAAATCTTTTCTTGTTTCTCAAACACACACAAAAAAATGAGCTTTCAAATCTTACAAAAATATCAACATATTGTCGCAGCCGCTATATGATAGTCGATAATTCGACACGAAGGAATCTCGAACTGCTCGAAACGATGCGAGACAAGGAGAAAAAAGGTTCTCTTCTGTGGGTTATTGACAAGTCACGTACAGCAATGGGAGGAAGACTTTTAAAAAGTTATATAGAGCAACCGCTTGTAGACCCGTCCGAAATCAATATGAGGCTGGACTGCGTCGAAGAGCTTAAAAACAATATGATCGACAGGGAAGAGATACGTGAATATCTGGGCAGCGTATATGACCTTGAACGTCTTTCGGGACGTATCAGCTACAGAAGCGCTACTCCGAGAGATTTAAAGGCATTCGGTTCTTCACTTTACACCTTGCCTGCCGTTAAAGATCTTTTAAAAGCATTTAACAGTCTGATAATTAAAAACATATATGATCGATTTGATACTCTCTATGATCTTTTTGAGCTGATCGATAAAGCCATAAGCGAGGATCCGCCGCTTTCGATCAAAGAAGGCGGTATAATAAAGCCGGGCTTTAACGAAGAGGTTGATTCATTAAGAAACGCCAAGACTGAAGGAAAGAACTGGCTTCTTGAACTCGAAACAAAAAAACGTGAAGAAACAGGTATAAGAAATCTAAGAATAAAGTACAACAAGGTATTCGGTTACTACTATGAAGTTACTAATTCATTTAAAGAGATGGTTCCCGAAAGCTGGACAAGAAAGCAGACACTTACCGGTGCCGAAAGATATACGAACGAGGAACTCAAAGAACTTGAAGACAAGATACTTCACGCACAGGACAGACTTTTTTCACTTGAATATGATATATTTAACGAGATCAGAGATGTGATATCCGAAAATATATCAAGAATCCTCGGCACGGCACATTGTATAGCCTGTATCGATGCCATGTGCAGCATAGCCGTTGTTGCAGAAAGAAACGGCTATGTACGACCGGATGTCGATGACAGCGCTGTAATAGATATCATAGAAGGACGTCATCCCGTTGTCGAACAGTTTATCGGAAGAGAGAATTTTGTAGATAATGACTGTCTTTTAAACGATCAGGTAAGCAGGGTACTGCTCATAACAGGTCCGAATATGGCCGGAAAATCGACGTATATGCGTCAAACAGCTCTTATTGTGCTTATGGCTCAGTGCGGTTTCTTTGTGCCTGCAAAGAAAGCGCATATAGGCGTCGTAGACAGAATATTTACACGAGTCGGTGCATCGGACGATCTTGCTTCGGGTCAGAGTACATTCATGGTTGAAATGAACGAAGTGTCGGTTATAGTCAGAAACGCCACGGCTAAAAGCCTTATCATACTTGATGAGATCGGACGCGGAACAAGTACGTTTGACGGTCTGGCGATCGCCTGGGCTGTTCTTGAGCACATCTGCAGTAAGAAGCTCATAGGTGCAAAAACAATGTTTGCCACACATTATCATGAACTTAACGAACTTGAAGGACGACTCGAAGGAGTTATCAATTACTGCGTGGCTGTAAAAGAAGAGGGCGAGGATATCGTATTTCTTCGTAAGATAATCAGAGGGGGCGCCAACAGAAGTTACGGAATAGAAGTGGCCAAGCTGGCAGGACTTCCCCGCTCGATCATCAAAAGAGCAAAGGATATAACAAAGCTTCTCGCCAATAACGAAATATCCGAAAGGATAGAAAACGATCTTACGCCCAGAAGAAAAAGAAGTAACAGATATGTCGGAGAAGGCCAGATAAACTTTTTTGATCCCGATCTTCAGCCGGCTGACTCGGAAGATGACAAAAACGAATCCGAGGTGATAAAGCGGATTCGGGAACTGGATATCACATCGCTTACTCCTATAGAATGTATGAACATCTTAAGCGATTTAAAGGAAGAACTCAAATAAAACACGGCGCCGGCGATGTTTCCGCACCGGAATGTTAAAAAAAAATGCAGCACTTAGAAACCGGAGAGATAAAATGATCAATATCCTTGATGTCGAAACGATTAACAGAATAGCAGCCGGAGAGGTGATCGAAAGACCTTCGTCTGTCGTAAAGGAGCTTGTTGAAAACGCAATAGATGCATCATCAAGCACGATTACGGTTGAGATCAAAGGCGGCGGCAGTGAACTGATCAGGATAACCGATAACGGATGCGGTATAAACATAAACGAAGTAAAAACCGCATTTCTCCCTCATGCCACAAGTAAATTAAAGGATGCATCCGACCTGTTCACGATCAGCACACTGGGTTTTAGAGGTGAGGCGCTTCCAAGCATAGCAAGTGTATCCGACACCGAGATAATAACAAAAGAAAAAGACGCGCTTCTGGGAGCAAGATATGAACCCGGCAGATCGGACAATGTAACTCAGGTAGGCGCACCGGACGGCACAACGATCATAGTTAAGGATATATTTTCAAAGATACCGGCAAGGAAGAAATTCCTTAAGTCGGCAACCACCGAAACCGCCTATATCACTGATGTGATAGAAAAGATCGCCATCGCAAATCCGGGAATATCTTTCAGACTTATAAGCAACGGACGTTCCGTATTCTTTTCAAACGGTAACGGTAGCATAAAAGATATCATCTATTCCATGTACGGAAGAGAGATGAGCGAAAGCCTCACGCCTGTCATCAGTCAAGACGGCCCGCTGAAGGTTAGCGGATTCATTGCAAAGCCTATTGTGGCACGTGCAAACAGGTCCGACGAATATTATTATGTAAACGGACGCTATATCAGAAATAAAACCGTAACAAAGGCTATAGAAGACGCTTATGCGCCTTTCCTTATGCAACATAAATTTCCATTTACGGTTCTGTTTCTGGAAATAGACAAAGAACTGGTTGATATTAATGTACATCCCGCAAAACTTGAAGTCAGATTTAAAGATTCCGTTGATATTTATGATATTGTATATCATACGGTAAAGAAAACTCTTGAAAATATTCAGATTGTTCCGAAAGCGCTAGAGGAACCTGCTTACAAGCCGTTTAAAAGCGCATATGAGCCTTCTGATGTTTCGGCGAGTATATTATCATCCGATACTCGTCCGTCGCAAGACAGCCCCGTCTTGGCTCGCTACGCACCGCAGGAGGGGACTCAGCAGGAGCGCTACGCCCCGCAGGAGGCTCATTCCGTTCAAAAAAATCAATATATGCCGCTGCCGAATGTTTACGATGATGAAAAAGACACTGAGGATAATAAGAGAAATGATAATGACGAAGGCGGAAGTTTTCTGAAGACAAGCGGTATAGAACTTTCCACATCAAAGCAGAAGCTTACTATCGAAGAAAAAGGATTTTTTAAAGAAAATTCTTTTGCTTCACCCGGCCGTGACGGACAAACTCTATACAAAAACGCTCCTCAATTCAGTCTGAATACCGATACGGGTGATATAGAAGAGGAGACCAAGGAAAGCTTTAAGAATTCTCTCAACGCCGATTACAACATAATCGGACAGGTTTTTGACACCTACTGGCTTATATCGCACGGTGACGAGGCATTTTTTATCGATCAGCATGCCGCTCATGAAAAGATCATGTATGAAAAATTTATGAGTATGGCCGCTGAAGAAATATGCAATCCTCAAGCGCTGATGCCGGGTATCTGTGTTTCTCTCAATGTCAAAGAGATCGAATGTCTTGATTCCAATATGGACAAGTTCAGAGAACTCGGTTTTGAGATCGAACCTTACGGCGGAAGAGAATATTTACTTACCGCAGTACCTCTGCAGGACCATGGAATAGACCCCAAAAATCTGTTTCTCGAACTTCTCAATGATATGCTGGATAAAACGTTTGATAAAGAGAAAACGCTGTCTCTGAGGGAACAGCTCGCTACAAGAGCCTGCAAAGCCGCTATAAAAGGCAATTCTAAAATATCCTATGAGGAAGCCAAAGCGCTGATAGAACAGCTCATAAGAGCAAAAGATCCTTTTAATTGTCCACACGGCAGACCTATTTTCATCAGCATAACCAAAGATGAAATGGAAAAACTGTTTAAACGTATTGTATGATCGGAAAAAATATGAGTGATGAAAAAATAAAAATAATGGTCATAGCAGGTCCGACAGCCGTCGGAAAAACTTCCCTGTCCGTTAAAATAGCAAAACGGATAGGCGGAGAGATCATTTCTGCAGATTCAATGCAGGTATACAGAGGAATGGACATCGGTACTGCCAAGATCACACGCGAAGAAATGGGTGGTGTAAAGCATCATCTCATCGATATATGCGATCCTGACGAAGACTTCAGTGTAATAAAATTTAAGGAACTTGCGAGAGAGGCAGCTTATGACATTGCCTCTCGCGGAAAGGTTCCGATAGTGGTCGGAGGAACAGGATTTTATATTCAGGCTTTTCTTTATGATATCGATTTTACTGAATATGATGATGAAACATCGGAAAAAGTAAGGGAAGATATACAGAAACGTTTCAAAAACAGTCCGGAAGACATGCATGCATATCTTCAAAAGATAGACCCGCAGTCAGCTCTTTCGATTCATATGAACAATATAAAAAAAGTTCTTCATGCCATTGAATATTTCGAGATTACGGGACGAAGGATTTCGGATCACAACATGGAGGAAAGATCAAAAAATTCTCCTTATGATTTTGTATATTTTGTAGTAACCGATGACAGAAACGAAATATATTCCGGGATTGACAAAAGAGTTGATAAAATGATGGAAGAAGGTCTGATCGACGAAGTACAAAGACTTCGAAACATGGGCTGTACTCAAAAAAACATCTCGATGCTGGGACTGTCATACAAGGAAATAGACGATCATTTAAATGGGCTCATCACTCTTGACGAAGCTGTCAGGCTAATAAAAAGAGATACCCGTCATTTTGCCCGTAAACAGCTTACGTGGTGGAAAAGAGAGAAAAACATAACATATGTTGACAGGCGCGATCATAAAAGCGAAGAAGATATGATCTCTTTTATGGTTTCGTTTTTTAACAGAATATAGTATAATAGTTTGGTGCCTAAAAATACATTAAATATAAAATATATGTATTATGAGCAGAAAATAATGAATCTGATATGGAGGATTTATGTCAAAGACCTACGGCCTCGATCTCGGAACAAGAGTTCTTAAGATCTACAAGAAAAATGAAGGCGTTATTTATGACGCTAAAAATATAATCGCAGTTGCTGACGGCAACCGGATAATAGCTGTCGGTGACGAAGCTTTTGAGATGTTCGGAAAAGCACCTTCCAACATAGAGGTTACATATCCTGTAAAATACGGAGTTATCGCTGATATTAAACATATGCAGGCAATGCTCAACATCGTATTCGAAGAACTTGCCGCTACACACGGAAAGCTTAACGGAAGCGAGTTTATCGTTACAACTCCGACAGATATTACCGAAGTCGAAAAGAAAGCCTTTACCGATCTTGTCGCCAGTACAAATATCAAGCCCCGTAAGGTTAAGATAGTCGAACGTCCCATCGCCGATGCCTTGGGTGTCGGACTCAACGTAACTGATGCAAGCGGAGTGATGGTTGTCGATATAGGCGCTGACACCACCGAGATTTCCGTTCTTTCTCTCGGAGGTATCGTTTTAAGCAAACTTATACCTATCGGTGGCAATAAGTTTGATGAAGACATAATTTCGGCCGTTAAGAAAAAATATAATCTTATCATCGGAAACAAAACTGCAGAGATCATAAAGATCAATCTTGCAACAGCAGTCCTGCCCGGTGAAGACGAAGTGAAAGCGATCAAAGTTTACGGACGTGATGTTGTAAGCGGACTTCCCATTGAAAAGGAGATTGACAGCGCTTTCGTTTATACAGCCATAAGAGAGCATCTGCAAAACATCGTCGACAACGTTAGGATGATCCTTGAACATACACCGCCCGAAATCGCATCAGACATCATTGATTCCGGAATATATGTTACGGGTGGATCGGCAAGCATACAGGATCTTTCTAAATTACTCGGCTCCGAAACCGAGCTTAACGTCAACATATGCAGCGATCCCGCCAATTCCGTTGCACTCGGCATAGGAAGGATCATCGAAAGTCCTTCGCTCTCAAGCTTATCGTACGTATTAAAACAGATGAATTATAAGGATTGATCATGAAGCCTAAGATCAAGAATAAACCAAGAAAGAAAATCGTGATAAACCCCAAAATTGTATTTTGGGGTCTTACGGTCTTTTGCGTAATTTTAATCGTTGTATCCTATAGATTCTCTGAGGTATTTTCTCCCGTAAAAAATGTTATAGGTTCTGTTGTTGCGCCCATGCAAAAAGGGATCAACGATCTGGGCGATTATTTCGAAAACAAAGCAGAGCATTTTTCGAATATGGACAAGCTGATAGAAGAGAACCGTGAACTTCGCGAACAGATAGACGATCTGAAAAACACAAACCAGATCCTGAATCAGGAAAAATATGAACTGTCATATTACAGAGAACTGTATAATCTCGATGCACTTTACGATCAATACGATAAAGTCGCAGCCAAGGTTATAAGCAAAGATCCCAACAGTTACAGCGGTGAGTTTATAATTGACAAAGGTGAAAACGACGGCATTCTTAAAGACATGAACGTTCTTGCCGGAAACGGACTTGTAGGTATCGTGACAGAAACAGGAAGCAACTGGGCACGAATTCGTACGATCATAGATGACGCCAGTAAGGTCAGCGGAATGTTCCTAAAGACTTCCGATACATGTATTGTCAGCGGAGATCTTGAACTTATCGACAAAGGTTACATAAACGTTTCACAGATAAGCCTGAATGCACAGATATATGACAACTATGAGGTAGTTACGTCATACATAAGCGATAAGTACCTTCCCGGTATCCTTGTCGGCTACGTAAGTGATATAGGAGTGGATCCGACAAAACTGTCCCAGCAGTGTAAACTTACTCCTGTGGTTGACTTTGAACATATAGATGCTGTTCTTATAATCACTCAGCTACGTGAACAGTACGACGGAATAAGTGAGGTTTTCAGAAGTGATAATTAGAGCAATTACACTTATATTCGGAACTTTTATCCTGTATGTTCTTCAGACAGGCCTTTTTTCGTCGTTTTCTCTTGCCGGAGTTGTTCCCGATCTGCTTATGATACTTGTCGTTTCGACAGGATATATGCATGGACGGATAAGGGCTATGATAACAGGACTTCTGTGCGGATTTTTTATAGACTGCTGCTATGGCAATGTGATCGGTGTTTTTCCGATCTTTTACATAATCGTTGGTAATTTTTCGGGATTTGCAAACAAGATATACGATGACGAGGATCACATGACGCCGATCCTTTTGACCGCTGCAGGAGAGCTGCTGTACAATATCATGTTTTTTATCGTTTTTTATCTTCTGCAGGGACGGACCAACCTCTCATTTTATATATACAGAATAACGATACCCAAGATAGTTTACACAGTTTTGGTAAGCATTATATTGTACAGAATACTTCGACTTATTAATAATTTTTTGCTTCGTTTCGATAAGACCGAAGAATGAACTTTGATGTTTGAATGTTTGAAACCGGAGAAACAAGATGCTTGATATAATTCTTGAAAAGCTAAAAAGAATATTCAGCTTACGGCATATCTATCTGATATTGCTGGCATTTATCCTGTTCTTTATTCTCATAATAAGGTTATATAATCTTCAGGTTTATGAAATGAATGCCGATAGCGAAAACGTCGCAAGAACAGTTTCATCATCTTCCTACAAAACAAATCAGTATCGTTTTTCCGACAGTACAAGAGGACGTATCTTTGATAAAAAGGGCAATATTCTTGCCGACAATACCGAAAGCTATAATATTGTAATGGGTAACAGTGCGCTTCTTACCGGTAATCAGGAAAAAAACGAAATGATATCCCAGCTCATCAAGATCATCGAAAAGAACAATAAAGAGCTTGAACTTGATTTTGCTATAGAATATAAAAACAAAGAATTCTCATTTAATATCAAAGATATGGCACTTCTCCGTTTCAAGAAGAACGCCTATGGACTTAAAAGCGTATCGGACCTTTCACCCGAACAGGAAGCCGCAACGGCAGAAGAGGTTTATAATTTCCTTAAAAACGGCGACAAGGCCAGTCGTATGTTCGGTATCAGTGATGAATACTCCATAGAAGAGACGCTCAAGATAATGTCTGTCAGATATGCGCTTTTTACTCTAAACCCTCAATATGCGCAGTTTACCATCTGTACAGATGTTGACAAAAAAACGATTGCCGCTATAGAAGAGAACTCGGCTTCTTTGCTCGGCGTTGAGATCAAACAGGTTTCAACACGCCGTTACTACGATACTCTTTATTTTTCACACATAATCGGCTACACCGGAACAATGAGTGAGGAAGAAACCGAAGACCTCAACGATTCCGAAGAGTTTGACGAACCTGTATATAATACTTCCGATCAAATAGGTAAAACAGGTATCGAAAAGGAACTTGACAGCCTTCTTCGCGGGAGAAAAGGTAAGATCAATCTTTCTCTTACAAGCAGCGGTAAGGTGCTTTCAACCGAAACAATAACAAATCCCGTAGCAGGATCCGACATATATCTTACACTCGACAGAGAGCTTCAGATTGCACTTTATCATATACTTGAAAACAATATAGCGGCTATCCTTCGTTCTAAGATCGTTGATTCTTTCAGCTATGGCGGAAAGGGAAAGTCGGCTTCACAGATCACCATTCCGATCTATGAGGTTTATAACGCTTTTTTTGATAACTCCGTTATAGATTTTAAACATTTTGCCGAGTCAGATGCCACAGCGCTTGAGAAGAAGGTTTACGGACTGTACCTCAATAAAAAATCGAATGTATTTAATCTTATACGAAAGATTCTCGATTACAACAATCCCATAAGTAACGAAGATCTCGGAGACGAGTCGATGGAGTATATAAGCTTTATATATTCTCTTTTAAAGAACAGCGGCATTATAAAAAAGGAGCTTATTAGCGAAAAGGACCCCGTATACGTCAAATATGCGGATAATAAGATTTCACTAAGTGAATTTATAAAATACGCAATAGACAATCAGTGGGTCGATCTTTCATCGATCAATGTTGCCGATGATTATAATACCAACAAAGAAACGTACGAAAAGATACTTAATAAAATTTTTATAAGTCTTAATCATAACGATGACTTTGATAAGATCCTTTACAGAATGCTCGTATTCAATCTTACTCTTACAGGAAGGGATGTTTGTCTTCTTCTTTATGATCAGGGTATCATCGAATACAACAAAAACGATTACAATAAGCTTTCGAGCGGAACAACATCAGCTTACAGCTTTGTTCTGAAAAAGCTCGAAACACTTGAGATAACACCCGGTATGCTAGCGCTTGAACCATGTTCGGGCTCAATTGTTATCACTGATGTTAATACCGGAGATGTGATCGCCTGCGTTACATACCCGAGCTATGACAGTAACAGGCTTGCCAATAAACTTGACTGGGAATATTACCAAAAACTTATAAACAATAAGGCGACACCTCTTCTTAACAGACCTGCCATGCAGGTAACGGCAACAGGTTCAACATTTAAGCCGCTTATGGCTCTGGCTGGTATTGGCGAAGGCATTATTACAACAGAAACAAAAATTACTGATAAAGGTATATTCGAACTTGTAGATCCCTCACCGAAATGCTGGAAATATCCGGGAAACCACGGCTCGCTAAACCTTACGCAGGCTATTCAGCACTCATGTAACTACTTTTTCTATGAAGTCGGATATGAAATGTCACTGGATCAAAACGGTATGTATTCCGATTCACTCGGAATATCAAAGATTCAGAAGTATGCTTCAAAATTCGGACTTTCGGATAAATCCGGTATTGAAGTTCCCGAGTCACTGCCGGCTATTTCGAGTACCGATGCCGTAAGAACATCTATAGGATATTACCATTCGTTTGCTCCGATCCAGATATCGAGATATGTAACCGCAATTGCCAATAAAGGCACTGTTTTCAATCTTTCTTTAGTCGATAAAATAGAAGACAAGGAAAAAAATACAATTGAAGATAAGCATGCGGAAGTGTATAATCAGATAGAAGATTACTCGAATTCCGAATGGAATGCAGTTCAGAAGGGTATGTATAACGTTGTTAATACATCGGCTAACAGCCTTAATGATCTATACGGAGATCTCGGATTTGAAGTGGCAGGTAAAACAGGAACCGCTCAGGTCAGTCTGACACACCCCAGTCACGCTTTATTTATATCGTTTGCTCCTTATGACGATCCGGAGATAAGCGTTACAGTCGTAATCCCCAACGGCTACGCCTCGGCTAACGCAGCGAAGCTTGCGCGGGAAGTTTACGGTCTCTACTTCAATGACGAGAACAAAGAAGCACTTCTCAGCGGTGATCTTACGACCACAAGCGTTACAAACATCGTCGTATCCGACTGATCGCAGCAGCCCTGTGATCAAATGCAAAATAGTATAAGGAGAGTATCCGATGGAAAATACAGTAACCATAAAAGCCGGAAGCAATGGTATTACCGTAGTCCTTGACGGTACAAAAAAATTTGAAGAAATAAAAAACGCCGTTGCAGCCAAATTTAAAGCATCCGCCTCGTTTCTCGGTGATGCAAAAATGGCTATTACATTTACCGGCATGGAACTTACCGATGAACAACAGACCATATTGCTTAAGACGATAGGAAATAACTGTCAGCTTGACGTAACAGCATTCTTTGACAACGAAGAAGATATGAAAAAAGCAGAAATGGTCAGAGTTACGAGAGAGCTGATGAAAGACCCTTATCTTGCCAGATTTTATAAAGGGAACCTCAGATCCGGTCAATCTCTTGATACTGAGAACAGTATAATTATACTTGGTGATATAAACCCCGGTGCATCGGTAGTTTCAAACGGTAACATTATCGTTCTCGGCGCTGTTAAAGGAACAGCATTTGCAGGAGCAATGGGAAATAAAAATGCTTTTATATTTGCTCTTGAGATGAGCCCTATGCAGGTCAGGATTGCTGATACGATAGCACGCGCACCGGACGAACCAAGCAAGTCAAAGGCCGCTACGCAGCCAAGTATCGCATTTCTGGAAAATGATACGATATTTATTGAACCTGCAGGCAAAAATATAATTAATGAGATTCAATTAACGGAGGAAGAATAAAATGGGAGAAGTAATTGTTGTTACATCCGGTAAAGGTGGCGTAGGAAAAACCACTACAACAGCCAATGTCGGAACCGGGCTCGCAAAGCTCGACAAAAAAGTAGTTCTTATTGATACAGATATAGGACTTCGTAACCTTGATGTGGTTATGGGTCTTGAAAACAGAATTGTTTATAACCTTGTTGATGTAATCGAAGGAAACTGCCGTATCAAGCAGGCTCTTATAAAAGATAAAAGATATAACAATCTTTACCTTCTTCCTTCGGCGCAGACAAGAGACAAAACCGCAGTTACCCCGGATGAGATGAAGCAGCTCTGCGATCAGCTCAGAGATGATTTTGATTATGTTATCATGGATTGTCCCGCAGGTATCGAACAGGGCTTCAGGAACGCCATTGCAGGTGCAGACAGAGCACTTGTTGTTACGACTCCTGAGGTTTCAGCCGTAAGAGATGCCGACAGAATAGTCGGTCTGCTCGAAGCCAACGAGATGAAAAAGACTCAGCTCATTGTTAACAGATTAAGAATGGATATGGTTGCAAGGGGCGACATGATGTCAAGTCAGGATGTTGTTGATATTTTGGCGATCGATCTTATCGGAATCGTTCCCGATGACGAAAACATCGTAGTGTCCACAAACAATGGTGAACCTCTTGTCGGAGGTGATTCACTTGCAGGTCAGGCTTATATGAACATTTGTAAGAGAATTGCCGGTGAAGAAGTTCCTTTCCTTGACCTCTCGGCCAGAAAAGGTTTCTTCGGAAGGTTATTCGGCAGGAAAAAATAAGCATTAGTCTAATTTTACAGAGAGGGGTTATATTATGTCATTTTTAGATATTTTCAAAAAGAAAACGGTCTCATCCAGTAATATCGCAAAGGGAAGACTTCAGCTTGCTCTTGCATCGGACAGAGCAGGATGCTCACCCGAGATTATGGAAAAGATCAAGAACGATATCATTAACGTTATCTCTAAATATATCGAGATTGATGTTGCGGGCCTTGATATAAAAATTCAACAAACAGAGGGAGAAAATGGCGAAGGTCTTGTTCCTGTATTATTTGCCAATATTCCCGTTAAGGAGATCAGAAGAGGTTGAAAACACTAAAAGCTCTTATTCATGCATTTAAAGAATACGACTATAAGAGTTTTTCATGGTTGACATTTCTAACCGTATATATAATCGGCGGTATAAGCATATACATGATGTATGTACTTGACGACGGTGATATTGACTTTTTTTCAAAACAGCTTTTAGGTTACGGTATCGGCTTTTTTGTCATTATGTTTTTTGCCGGAATAGATTACCATGTATTGGCAAGATTCTTTATTTTAATCTATCTGATAGGTATAGCATTGCTTTTGATATGTCGTTTCAGCAACAGTGGGCTCGTTTACGGATGGGCTCATTACGATGCCAGAAGATGGATAAAGGTAGGTGGAGATCCTACTGCCGGTATAAATAACGATGGATTTGAGTTTCAACCGTCTGATGTCGTCAAAGTTTCGTTGATCATTTTTTTTGCAAAATACTTTGACCTGCTAAGAAAGAAGATTAAAAAGATCTGGGTACTGATCTTAGCGATAGTGATCATAATGATACCTACTTTTTTAATACTGACTCAGACAGATCTTTCTACCAGTATTGTTGTAGTTCTTCTTTTCTCGGCAATGCTTTTTGTTTCGGGCGTACCATTTAAATATCTTCTGGCGATAGCGGGTGTTACCATACCGACACTGGGAGTTTTATATTGGTACGTACAACAGCCTTTTCAGGTTATATTGAAAGAATATCAGCAAAATAGATTATTAGCCGCTAAAACTCCGGAACTTTATCCGGAGCTTACATATCAGCAGACCAATGCGGCTTCGGCGATCAAGTCCGGAGAGCTTTTTGGTCGTGTTTTTGAAGAAAACAATAAACTTACCGGTACAATGTACGTACCGGTCAAAGAAAGTGATTTCATATTTACCGGAATAGCGGAAGAATTCGGCTTTATAGGATCGGTTGTCGTTATTCTTTTGTTTCTTTTACTTATAATGCTGTCATTCAGGATTGCACTTCGGGCAAAAGATTATCTCGGAAAAATGATTGCGATAGGTATAGGTTCATTGTTTTTATTTCAGGTATTTATTAACATCGGAGTTGTAACGTCACTTCTTCCCAATACGGGAATTCCGTTACCTCTGATGAGTGCGGGACTATCGTCACTCCTTGTGTATTTGGGTATGATTGGGATGCTTCTAAACATCAGTATGCAACCGGCTCATAAGATTGTTAAAACAACCGATGAATTTGAGTCGATCAACGACTGATATGTTCCGAGTGCGGGGGAAACTTTTTATGAATATTGGGTTTATAGCACATGACACTAAAAAAATGCTTATGCAGAATCTATGTATAGCATATAGAGACATTTTGAGCGAACATACACTCTACGCAACACAGACTACCGGCAGGCTTATAAGCGAAGCTTCCGGTTTATCGGTACACAAATGCCTGGCAGGTCCTTTGGGCGGCGAACAACAGCTTTGTACTCTGATAGAAAACAACGATATTGATATTGTTTTTTATCTGAGAGATCCGCAGGAACATTCGAGACTTTTACCCGATGCGCAAAGTGTTCTGTCACTCTGTGATATGCATAATATTCCTATAGCAACTAATTTGGCAACATCGGAGCTGCTTATTAAAGCGCTCGAGAGAGGAGATCTCGATTGGCGAGAATTGTACCATTAATACTTGCTTGTGTTATACTTCTGACAGGATGTTCACTTGGGGGAAGGAATTATTCTTCCTCTTTTTTTGCTGAGAAATATAATAATGAAATGGGTTTAAGTGAAGCGGATACCGAAGCTCTGAGAGAAGATAATAATGCACTTCTGACGCCGTCAGAAGCGGCGCCGTCAGAAGCGCAGGATAAACTTGAGAATGAAGATACTATCGGCTTCATGTATGAAAAAATATGCTATTCAAACGAAGACACTTCGATAGAACAGCTTGATTCGGAAGCAGATTATATAAGCGCACTTGCTTTCAACATAAATACAACGCAGATCCTTTATTCAAAACAGATGCATGAAAAAGTCTATCCCGCCAGCACCACAAAACTCATGACAGCGCTTATCGCGATCAGGCACTGCGATATTGATGATATAGTTACAATAGAAGAGGATAACTGCGGTATCACACTTAAAGGCGCACAGCTTTGCGGCTTTAGCGCGGGTGATACTTTAACCATGAAAGACCTGCTTTACTGTTTACTTGTCTATTCAGGAAATGACGCTGCTCTTGCCATTTCACAACATGTAGCCGAATCGGAACGCGATTTTATCAAAATGATGAACCTTGAAGCGAAGGAACTCGGTTGTATAAACACAAATTTTGTAAATCCTCACGGTCTCCATGACCCCAATCACTACACAACAGCCTATGATATGTATCTGATCTTCAACGAATGTCTAAAATACGACACATTAAAAGAAATGTTTAAGTCAACGGGATATACCGTTACTATCAAAACCATTGCGGGTGAAGAGAAGTCACTTTACATGGAACCTACTAATCTTTATTTTATGGGAACATACAGTGTCCCCTACGGTCTGACAGTCCAAGGCGGGAAAACGGGGGATACGGTTGCCGCAGGTAAATGTCTTATGCTGTATAGCGAAGACTATGACGGACAGGGCTTTATTACCGAAGTATTCGGAGCCGAAGACAAAGAAAAACTTTATAATGCAATGAACAGAATATTTAACTATATTTTAAGTCCCACGTCTTGAATAAAACTGCCCCTGATAGTATAATTTAAGTATCAAAAACCGAAAGGGGCGATCATTATGATACAGATAATTGCCGGTGGCAAGGGTAAGGGAAAAACTAAAATTCTTCTCGACAAAGTAAACACGGAGGTTACACAGTCCAAAGGATCTATAGTTTATCTTGATAAGAACACCAAACACATGTATGATCTCCATAAAAATGTAAGACTTATTAATGTTAAAGATTATTGTGTTGAATCACACGAAGAATTTCTTGGTTTTATCTGCGGAATGATCTCACAGGATCATGATCTTCAAAAAGTTTTCCTTGATTGTTTTTTAAACATTTCCTGTATAGAAAATACCGATATTTCATATGTACCGATAATCGAAAAGCTTGATATGATTTCAAGTAAATTTGATGTGGATTTCGTTATCAGTATGTCCGTAGATGCAGAAGATATGCCTGAAGCAATCAAGAAAATGGTGATCGTTGCCTTATAAAAATGTATAAAGATAATATTATCAACATTAAAGGTCGGCAGGGTAATCCTACGGGAAACCCTGCCGAACCTGAAAAACAGACAAACATAAGCAGTAACGGTTCATATATGCGTTATGGCGAAAAGGATCCCTCCCGGCAAAGCTCTGCTGCTTCGGATAATACTTCGCCTAAGAATGATGCACCGATTAAGAAGAAAAAACATAAAAAGCGCAATCCCTTTTCTGTGAGTGCGTTGTTTTTGTTTGCTGTAATAGTCTATCTTGTGGTCAATCTGATCATGATGTCTTCCCGCGATAAAATATCGATCTATGAGGTTAAAGCGGCTCAGCTCAGCTATGATACAACCTTTAGCGGTATTGCTGTCAGGGACGAAAGAATAGTTTTTTCGGACTATTCCGGATATATCAGTTATTTCGTCAGAAACAAAAAGAAATCTGCTAAAAACAGTATTATCTATTGTGTTGATTCAATGAGTAATTCATATAATACCCTTAAAAAGGATTTTGTAAACGAAAAGCTCGATAAATCGCAGATAAAAGAGATCAAATCATCGATAGCACGCTATCTTGAAGGAGATTCATCTACTATCATCGGTAATGTCGGCGACTTTAAAGAACAGCTCGATTCGATGATATATGATTTTGTCAGCAACAATATGATCGAGAACCTCAAGGGGTATGTCGAAAATGAAAATACAAGCGGAAGGCTGCATGTTTGTCAAACCCCTTATTCCGGCGTTGTATCATTTAAATATGATGCATATAACGGAATTACTACCGAGATGGTTACGGCAGATATGTTTGATACTGCACCCGATGTTGTCAATCTGAGAAGTACAGGATTGATAGCTCAGGACGATCCCGTATACAGGATATGCGGAGACGAAAACTGGGCAATCGTATGTAAAGTAACCGAAGATTTTTATGTTGATAATGTCGGAACTCGCGAGGCAAAAGTTCTTATAGGTAACAAAACAACACCGGTTACCGTAACCACAACACCGTATTCCATCGGAACCGACTATTTTGTTGAGATAAAACTAAACAACTATATGTCTGAATTTATCGATGATCGTCTTTTGTCCGTCAGATTCATAAATAAAAGGGATGAAGGTCTGAAGATCCCGATTTCGAGCATCGTGCAAAAGCAGTTTTACCTTTGTCCTCTGAATATGTTTGTTCAGGATAAAGATAATAAATCGGCTATTATGAAAGAAGAATTCGATCCCGAATCGGGAGAGATAATCCTCACGCCCATTTATCCAACAAAATTCTATTCAGACGGTTATTACGCCTATATAGACCCCTTGTACGTTTCTGAAGGTGATATAATCAATAATCCGGACACCGGTAACCGTATAATCATTTCTTCCACAAACAGCCTGGATGGTGTTTATAATGTAAATAAAGCCATTTATCAATTTGTCAGGATTGAAAGACTTGAGACCGGAAGTGATTATGTGATCATCAGCCCGTCAACGCCTGACGGCATCAGGGAATACGATCATATAGCTCTTGACGGTTCCAAAGGAAAAGAATCGGACCTTATATTATAAAAGCATCTTATATTATTAAATTGTTTTGGAGGCATTATTCATGTCAGAACATGATCAGATCAAATTAAACCTTGATGAGATCAGAAAGAGGGCAATAGCAGCAGCAGATCGCGCAGGAAGAGATCCGAAAGAAATAACGCTTATTGCCGTCAGCAAGCTTAATCCTGCCGATTCCGTGTGTATTGCCGCAGAGAATGAGCAATATGAATTCGGAGAGAACTGGGTAAAAGAGCTTCTTGATAAACAGATCGAGGTCAATGATTATTTTTCAACCAAAAGCCCGCAGACAGCAGCGAAGATCAAGTGGCATTTTATCGGACATCTGCAAACAAATAAAGTAAAACAGCTCATAGGAAAAACAGAGCTCATTCATTCCGTTGATTCACTCAAACTGGCAAAAGTGATCGACTCAGAATCCAAAAAGAAGGATTTGATCACCGACATACTTCTTGAGATCAATATTGCCGGCGAAGAATCAAAATACGGCATACGGCCGGAAGAAGCCGTTGCTTTTACAGATTCTCTCGCTGAGTTATCTAATATAAAAATACGCGGTTTGATGACCGTTGCACCTATTTGCGACGATCCCGATACAAATCGTCCTTATTTTAGGAAAATGAGGGATTTATTTGTTGACATAAAGTCTAAAAATTACGATAATATCGATATGAGCGTTTTATCGATGGGTATGACTCTTGATTTTGAGACTGCCATCGAAGAAGGCGCAACTCATATCAGAGTAGGGACAGGGATTTTCGGCGCAAGAGATTATGGCGCCAAATCTGAATCGAGGTAGTATGTTTAAATCAATTCAAAATTTATTCCAAAGTTTTAGAAAGCCTTACGGCGATGAAGATTTTGACAAGTATGAGGAAGAGCTTGAAGAGGAAGAAGCTCAAGAATACGGTCAATCAAAGCAGAGAGCTTCGTATAGCGGCTCACAGTACCAGCCCAGACGTGAAGAAGCTCACAGCCTTTCAGAGAGATTTGGTTCTTCCACATATATTGAGGGACAGGAAGAATCAAAACGTCTTAGAATTGAGAGAGCAGAAGGAAGTAAAGTTGTTCCCATTCAGAAAACAAACAAAGGTAACGAAGTTTGTATCATGAAGTGTAGTTCATTTAATGAATCACAGGATGTTTGTGACGTTCTTCTTTCAAATTGTTGTGCGATAATCACTCTTGCGGACGTTGATCTTGCTCTTGCGCAGAGGATCATTGACTTTATTGCCGGTTCTGTATATTCACTCAACGGCAAGCTTTTCCCGATCAGCGAGAACATATTTGTAGTAGCACCTTACAATATTGATGTTACCGGTGATTATAATGATATTCTTGAACAATCCGGATACAACGTCAACCTTATGAAATAATATAAAAGGAGATCATAATGCTTACTCCTGTTGAAGTTCAGAGCAAATCATTCAAGTCAGGCGGACTTGGTTACGATAAAAAAGATGTGGAGAATTTCAGAGCCGAGGTTCTCCGTTCATACGAAGACATTTACAGAGAAAACATGGAGCTTAAAGATAAGGTTTCAGTTCTTAACGAAGGAATCCAGTATTATAAGACCATTGAAAAAACTCTGCAAAAAGCGTTGGTTCTTGCAGAAAAGACAGCAGACGAGACTCGTTCCAACGCAGCTAAAGAAGCCAAGCGTATCGAACAGGAAGCACGTACAAAAGCCAGTATAATCGTTGCTGATGCACGTAATGAGCTTTCTTCGCTTCAGCGTCAGACTAATGCGCTTATACGTCAGTACGAAAAATACAGGGCAGAATTTAAAAATCTTGCAAATGCTCAGGTAGAGCTTATCAGTTCAAAAGCTTACGATCTTGATATCAAGAATTTTGATCTGGTTGAAGATGAGCCAAATCAGTCGGTTTCATCAATGCTGGCTGATGCTGAAGAGGAGAACGATACTTCGATAGATGTGCGTAAATCGGATTCATTGATTAACAAAAACGTACAAAATGATCCCAAGAAACATAACACAGAGCAAAGAAAATATTCTGTGACTCCTCAGGAAGCTGCCGCACTCTCAAAAGAAGATGAAGGCATCGAAAAAGACTTCGATGAAGAAGATTTTGATAGCGATGGCACTGGTTTTGGCTATATCGATTTCGGGGACAACTAATAAAAGTAATTTAGATCCGCTGAATCAGGCGGATCTTTTTTTAAGGAAACGATAACATATAAAAACGGAAAACGGATATGAGAGAAGCATTAAAGAAAAATCTGCCTGCCATTATCATAGCAGTAATTTTAATATCATTAGATCAGATAACAAAAGCGATCGCTCGCTGCACTTTAACAGATTCACCGTTTATTCTTATAGACGGGGTATTTGAATTCAGGTTAGTCTTTAATACCGGAGTTGCATGGGGATTGTTTAATTCCGTTTCATTTTTAATAACTGTTTTTTCATTCATATTAATGTTTGTTATAAGCTTTTTATATTATAAGATGCCTAAAGACAATAAACGACTCAGACCACTCAGAATAATGCTGATTTTATTATTCTCCGGCGCTGTCGGCAATGTTATTGACAGACTTTTTTATTCTGCAGTTACCGATTTTCTGTATTTCAGTCTAATAGACTTCCCTGTTTTTAATATTGCCGATTGTTATGTTACTGTCGGAGGGATACTTACCGCTGTGCTTCTTATTTTCTACTATAAAGATGCCGATTTCGAATTTTTAAAGATCAAAAGATCCAAAAAAAATAGAGAAGAAGACAGTTCCGATCCGGAAAAAGATGAAACAAAATAATTATCGAAAGGACAATGCCTATGTCAGAAAAGCTAAAGTTTATAGTTTCCGATGAGAGCGAAGGCATGCGAATTGATTCATATCTTGCAAGTCTTTGTCCCGATCTGTCGAGAAGCTATATCAAAAAGCTCATTGATGAAGACCTTGTCATTCTGAACAACTCATCCGTTAAACCAAGTCTTAAAGTCAGCGAAGGCGATATAGCCGAAATCGATGTTCCTGAACTTAAGATTCCCGATATTTTACCTGAAAATATAAAAATAGATGTCCGTTATGAAGATAATGACATACTTATAGTTTATAAACCTCAGAATATGGTTGTGCATCCCGCACCGGGTAATTATACAGGCACTCTTGTCAACGGCCTTATAAATTATTTAGACGGAAAACTCTCCGGTATAAACGGAGTACTTCGTCCGGGAATTGTACACAGAATAGATAAAGATACTTCAGGTCTGCTTGTAGTCTGTAAAAACGATATCGCTCATCGCTTTGTCGCCGAACAACTCAAAGAGCATTCGGTAACACGTCGTTATCTTGCAATATGCTGCGGTAATACAGATGATGAAGGAACAATAGATAAACCTTTGGCTCGTAATAAAACCGACAGAAAAAAAATGGCGATCGACCCTATGGGAAAAAACGCCGTAACGCATTATAAAACCCTTGAACGCTTCAAAGGTTATTCTCTTATCGAATGCAGACTCGAAACAGGCAGAACGCACCAAATAAGAGTTCATATGGCATCTGCAGGGCATCCGATACTGGGAGATGAGGTCTACGGAGGATACAGAAAAGGGTTCGGAACTGTCGGTCAGACACTTCATGCATGGATCATCGGATTAAAAAGGCCGTCAGACGGTCAATATATAGAAGTTAGAGACGAGCCACCCGAATATTTCAGGAATATACTTGATAAGCTTCGCATTCAGTAAACGGTGTTCAATTAAAGACGGAGAATAAGCAATATGTTTAAAGAAAGAATTAAAGATCTTCTAAAAAATACCGATCATAAAAGAATACTTTTATACGGGCTTGAAGGTCTTGGAAAGACTTATTTTGCCAACAGTCTTTTTGAGGATATACATGGCGGATATATTATCATTAATTTCAGAAGTGATGACATATCGAATCTGATAAATAATCTTAAAGAAGGAATGGACATTACCGAAGCTCTTGTCAATGCATACAGCTTATCGGAAGTTTTACATTCTGTTACGTTTATTTTGGACGAATTTTTGGAAACCGATCATATAAAAGGTCTTACCGAACTTCTTACAGAAAAGAAGAAATCTTATAAATATAAAGATCTAAAGATCATCTATATTACAAGCGAACAGGCATGGTCAAAAAAACATTCGGCATTGTTTGACGCCTGCATATGCGCAAATAAAGTATCTTTTACAGAATTTTTAAGACAATCAGGTGACAGTTTTTATGCCGGTGTTGTCGAAGCACATATGAAAGAGAAAAAAAATATGCCTTCTCTGATCCATAACGAACTGACAGACATGTACTACCAGTATATATCAACGGGAGGGTATCCACGTGCCGTTTATGAGTCGGCCAAAGAAGATACAGAGGTGTTCCCTGAAGATCTGGCAGCCGAAAGATACAAAGGTCTTATCGGCAACATATGCATAAAAGAGCAAAACAGTACGAGTGCCCATAATAAAATACAGATAATCAACACTATTCCGGAATGTTCAAAAAATTCCAAATTCGTTATATCTAAAACCGGTAGACGGCATATAGACAAAAGACAGCTTGAAAAAGATATCGAAGACCTGATAGAAGACGATGTTATCATAAAGATACCGAGACTCGGCAGCACGTCCTACAGTCTTGCACTCACAGATGACGCGATATACAGATATTTACTAATAAAAAACAAATATAATCTTCAGCTTTCAGAAGAGAAGATAAAAGAACTGGTCATAGAAAATCATATCAGAAATATCTTAGCCGAGAAAGGGATAAAAACATTTTCCTGGACAGGTAAAAATCGTTTCAAGATCAATGTTCTGATAGAATCCGACGGCAAGTTCTGCCCGGTAAAAGTTATTTGCAACAGATCAAAAAGAAAAATTAATTATTTTGAATTTTTAAAAGAATATGGTAAAATGACATCAGTGATATTTCAGTTTACTGAAAGCTCATTTAGTGATTCAAAAGACATAATTTACATGCCTATATATGGATGTGAATACCTGGAAAACTTCATTCCACAACTGTAGAACCTTGAAAAAAGTACATTTCTGGGCTTGACAAATCTTTTCTATTGATATAGAATAGTACCTGTTCACTAGATGCTACATAAGTAGAATGAGTGTTCCGGAGGGGATTTTATCCATGGGAGAGATTCGACTGCATGAGGGCGAGCTCAATGTTATGGAGCTTTTATGGTCAAACAAGATGTTGGCCGCCAAGGATATAGCAAAAATAATAAAAGAATATATCGGTTGGGAAAAGAATACCACTTATACAGTCATTAAACGACTTATAGATAAGGGTGCGATCGACAGACAAGATCCCGGATTCTTTTGTAAAGCACTAATAACTAAAGCTGAAGTCAGACAAACCGAGAGTTTGTCATTATTGGAAAAACTATTTGATGGTTCGTTTACAGGATTCGTCAGCGAATTCCTGAAAAACAACAAACTGAAAGCTACAGAACTTTTGGAGCTTGAAAATATTATTAACGAGTATAAGCCTTGATGTAAATATTGGAGAGGGTTTTGTTTTATGGCGCAGGAAGCACGGAAAAGATGGTCCGTGCTTTTTGTGTTTTTTTATATCAATATATCATAAAAGCCTTTAAAATAAAGAAAAAACGGCGATTATATCTATTGACAAGAGAGAGCTTTTGATATATAATTATTCTATAAATCTAGGTTTAACGAAACTTTAGTAAGGGGTTTTATATGGATAACAAATCTTACCATGAACAAAAAGAAATCGATTATACAAAAGCTCTGCGTGAGTATCTTGCTGAACTTCCGGGTTATGTTACTACGTATATGCGTGGAATGAAACAAAGGATGCAGTCACGTTCGCGTCTTGCATACGCAGTTGATCTGAAAGTATTTTTTACCTGGCTTCATGATTCAAATCCTTTGTTTAAGAATAAAGAAATCCGTGACATTTCCCTTGGTGACCTTGAAAACCTTGAACCTTTTGATATTGAAGAATATCTTGATCATCTTCGTCTTTATACCGATGAAACCGGCCGTGAAGTTACCAATTCGGAAACAGCTCTTAAACGTAAAATGTCGGCTCTGAGAAGCCTTTACGGATATCTTTTTAAAAATAATATGATCAATGATAACCCCGTTGTAAAAGTCGACATGCCGAAACTGCACAAGAAAGCCATCGTGAGGCTTGACGGCGACGAAGTTTCAGATATGCTTACACTTATAGAAACAGGTAATTATAATTGTTCAGATCATATGCTCAAATATCGTGAAAAGCTAAAAACCAGAGATCTTGCCATAATAACTTTTCTTCTTGGTACGGGTGTCCGTGTAACAGAATTTGTAGGAATAAATATTAAAGATCTTGATCTTAAAAACAGTCGTGTAAAGATAACAAGAAAAGGCGGTTATGAATCATATGTCTATTTTGGTGAGGAAGTAAGCGCCACTCTCTTGCCTTACCTTGATGAAAGAAATGCTATAAGCGATGTTTGTACCGGTCACGAAGATGCTTTGTTTCTTTCTAATCAAAAGAAACGTCTTTGCGTTAAATCGGTTGAAAATCTGGTCAAAAAGTATGCAGGGCTGGTAACTTCTATGAAACATATTACTCCTCATAAGCTTCGCAGCACCTACGGAACGGCCCTTTATAAAGAGACCGGTGACATTTATCTTGTTGCAGATGTTCTTGGCCATAAAGACGTTAATACTACACGTAAACACTATGCTGAGCTTGAAGATGACAGAAGACGCAGCGCTAAAGATGCTGTTAAGCTTAGAAAACACGAAAAATAACAAAAGGCTGAGGCGCCATGGACATCCTCAGCCTTTTATCTCAGAAAAACTATATTTATATGACACTATATCACTTCATTGTATCCGGGATATTCAGCTCGGTTCCCTTAGTCGAAAGGATCTCATCGATTTCTGCCGATGTATATGTTTTAATTCCTGCATCAGCAAATCTCTTCTTTATTTCGTTATCATCACTGTAATCCGCATCCGTTGTTATATCATTGAAATCGTCGTCAATCATAAAATAATGATGATAATGAACTCTTCCGCCGTTTTCGTCTTCAATATAATAATCATCAATTCCGATATGCTCACTGTCAAGTCCTTCGGTAGGGATCGTAACAAAATCATCCCCCGTTGTAAATGCGTAGTAATCACCGAAAAGTGTTAAAGTTTCTGTTACACCGTAATAATACTTATATTTTCCTTCTGCATCAATATATGCATAGTCGGAAACATGAACGGCAGCTCCGGCAGATCCTCCTGTAATAACCTCACCGTTTTCACCGACAAGAACACTACTTCTTGACCATCCGTCCTGTGTAAAGATAATTTGAAGTTCACCGTCAAATTCCTTAACTATCATATATAATGTATATTCTTCATTAAACGGAGCTTCCGCATAAAGTTCAAGAATTCCGTCTTTTCCGCAGTCGATCATGTGATATGTGACATCACCTGACTGTTTGACTTCTGAAAATTCATCAACTGTTTCAAGTGCTTTTGATATATCGTCCCATGTATATGATTTGCCAACCTCAAGAACTGCCTTTGTATCCAGGTAAGAGGTTCTGTCTCCCGATCCGGTATATTTCGCGCTGCCGGTACCGTCCATAAATGCCTGATAAAGATTTGTTTCATCTTTTGAGCCGTCTGTTTCGGTATCCGTTTCGCCGTCCTTTTTATTCTCAACTGTATCTGCATTTTCCGATACATTTGAGTCTGCTGCCTTTTCGTCTTTACCCGAAGTGTTTGTAACAGCGTTTTCTGACGATTTATTGTCTGCTGTCTTTTCGTCTTTATTCGAACTGCACCCCACGACTGCCAATGCCAAGATCAGTAACAAAAAAACTATTCCTGTTTTTTTCATCTTTTAGTTCCTCCTGATAGAAACGCATATATTTACGCTTCTTATTATTCAAAATTCTGTATCTTCATCCCTGGTTGTAAAGCTTTAGAATACTGCCCGCTATCGATTCAGAGGCTGCATTTCTGAACTCATCGGTTATTGAGCGATAGCATTCTTCCGGATTACTCAAAAACGAAAGCTCAACCAGAACCGAAGGTACATTATTATACTTCGTTACTGTAAAATCAGTTGTTAACACTTTCATGTCATTTGTTTGAATTTTTTCGATCAGATCATTTTGCATGGTCTCAGCCATAATACGACTTGTAAGAGTGTTTTCAAGCGTTGCGTTATAATTAAGAAGACTGTAATAAACACTTGTTCCGTTCTTTTCGGGGCTGTTGTTAGCATTATGATGTATCGAAACAAACATATCGGCATCAAGCCTGCCACCAAGATAAGCTCTGTCGCGAAGCGCTATAAGCGTATCATCGTATCTGGTATAAAAAACCTTAATTCCGGATTTTTCGATAATTCTACCGATAAGTTTCGTAATAATAAGATTACAGTCTTTTTCATCAATTCCGAAATTCTGTGTTCCGGGATCGTTTGCACCGTGTCCAGCATCCAGGATCACAATCTTATCATACAGATCTCCTGCTCTGTCAAATATAAGCTTTATATTTTCATCTGAAATCAGATCCTTA
Source organism: Lachnospiraceae bacterium (assembly GCA_024693545.1). GTDB lineage: Bacteria > Bacillota > Clostridia > Lachnospirales > Lachnospiraceae > RUG11977. The sequence continues at coordinate 8,882 of JAILKT010000030.1, read as the reverse complement.
TGAAGCAGACAAAGCCCTTCAGAATCGGTTTGAGTTATTATCTTAAGCAAAGTAATGTCATCTTCCGGGTGATACTCTTCGCGTATCTGCACAACACAGTTCTCACAGTCATCATTAAAAGACAGATTGTCAAAGAATTTTTTGTGATCACCCTTAATACTTATATAGATCTCGTTTTTATATATATTATCAGAAATAACAACATCCTCAGATGTTACAGAATCAGGAAGCTTGATATTCAGTTCCCCGTGATAATTGTCAATGTCACGTGTCACCTTATTATCGAGCACAATACCGTATTTATAAAGCTCATAAGCCTTTCCTGTAGCGGCTGTTTCAGTGACTTTTGATACTTTGTTTTCGTCGTCCCAAACATACGAATAGCCAAGTGTCTCAAAGACAAGCCTTCCGGGTAGATAATAATTTCCACCGTTTCCATCCTGCTCGATACACTTCGGAATATTTCTGTTATATGTAGCTTTACCGTTTTTATACACGATCATATTATCGGTATAAAAAATAATAGAGCAATCCCCACGCGTGATCTTTATACGCCCAATCGATTTATTGTAAAAATACTTAGCATCGGGAATTGCTTTCTTTATGACTTTCTTGATATTAATATATGCCGTATCATCAAAAATATACGTCGGTGTTTTTTTAATATTTATCTTTTTATCATTAAAAATAAATCCGGCAACAGTACCGTCATAAACGGTATTTTCGCCGTCAATAATAAGATTAATCAATTCTTCGTCTTTTTTTGCAGCTTCGGCATTCTCGGAAGGCAACAAAACAAAGACGCTCAAAAGCACCGAAAATAGAATTAAAACTGATTTTTTCATAAAAGATCTCCATTCAAAGAAATATCAGATGATCTGAGTTGTTTCCTCAACAGGTATGGATATGACTCTGTTCTTACCGTTTTGTTTGGCAAAATACAGCCTTGTATCGGCAATTTTAATCCATTCATCTTTGGTGTATTTAGGCTCATACTGAACAAAACCGGCACTGAATGTAATGCTGTGGTCGCCTGAGAAATCATATCTTACATTTCTGAAATCGGACAATATCTTGTTAGACTTACGGATAGCGTCATCAATGTCCATGTTCCTGAACATGACACACACTTCTTCTCCACCGTAGCGGCAAGGAATGATGTCCTTTCTTCCCATATCCAGGATAACCTGTGCAAGCGTTCGAAGAACCGTATCACCGTTCTGATGACCGTAAGTATCATTTACACTTTTGAAATTATCAATATCGATCATTAAAAGATATAGTGCATGTTCCGGATCATAGTTTTTAATGAGTTCGTCCATGATCGAATCCATTCCGCCTCTGTTATACAATCCCGTAAGCGGATCGAGCCTCATTTTGTTAATAAGTCTTTCTTCATTTGTATGACCCTTTTTCACGGTATGAAGCTGTGAATAAATGAATCTGAGCAAAAGATTCGAGCAGAAATACGCAATTATTATGATCGCACTGGCGATAATATAATTAGATATAAATATATCTGATTCATCAAAAAACTTGTGTCCGACAATATATGACGTTAAAGTAGAAATAAGCGAAATAACGGTAATCGTATAAGTTAATCTGTTTTCGGCAAATACAGCCGAAATAAAAATTGCAAGACTCGGAAGGCTGAGAACCGACGCATATATGCCGTGAAATATCTGAATGACCATACAGATAACAAGAAGCATGCCACATATGGAATAATTCTTTAATCGCTGAGAAACCCGTGACGAACGGATCATTATAAATGCAACCAAAACAGCACTTACATTCAGGATCGTAGGAATTAAAATATATCTGAACCTATATACATCATCGGTACATTTAATCTGCATCCTAAATTGAGGAATAATAAAAATAAGAATTTCCATGAACAAACAACTCAGACAGAAAAAGACTCCTATCCAAAACAGGGGTTTTCGCCACTTTTTTTGAAAGTCATATATGTTCATAAACAATTCCTTTCACTCATTACTCTGATACTATGGTCTCGCTCGCAAGCAGTCCACATGTTCAAAAATGTGAGGATCTTCTCTAAGTGAGATAAATACAGCAGTCAGGTCACCCGGTTATTTATTTCTAACAACCGATGCATTATTGGAATCGATGATCAGATCGTAAGCAGCATCTATAGACTCATCACCGCTTGTTATGTTTACCTTGCCACCGGTTATTGTAACATAACCCTTTTGATTGCCCTTATCGCTGATATGGGTATTTTCGGTTTTGATGCCGTTACCGTCGATTGCTTCTATAGTAATATTACCCGACTCGATCGTAACGGAATCATTTCCTTTGATTCCGTTGTTTTGTGCGGTAACATTAAGAGTAAGGTTCTTTATCTTAATGTCATTCTTGCAAGCAATTCCGTTATTGTACGATCCTTTAACGGTAAGGCGTCCGCGTCCTTTGAATTTAAGATCGTCTTTGGAATAAATAGCAGCATTTCCGTATTCGGCATCTTCGTTTTTGTTCGCTCTGGCCGGTCTGTTATCAATAAGTTCGTTATTTGTACCGTCGGTTGCAGAAACCGTCACTTCTTCTGCATTCTCAACATAAATCAATGCACCAATTTCAGAGGTCATACTTACACCTTCAAGATGAATATCCAAATCCTGTTCGGGAGCATCCACATAGATGATGCGGTTGCCGCATGTACCACGTACATGATACTCACCGGTTTTGGTAAGTATATATTTGTTGCCGTCTTCTTTCACTTCACCACCGTCTTCGGCAGTGATCGTAAGCGAACCGGTCATTTCCGAAGAATCCTGCTGCTCCGTTATACTTTCACCGTCAGAAGCTTCGATATCACTTTCATTTTTAACTGAATCACTTGATTCCGACGGAGTTGTTACAGTCCCGCTTTCAGATTCAGTATTTTTGTCTTCGATATTATTATCAGTGCTGACGGGAGTTTCATCCTTTGAAACTTCCGTATCTGAATTTATTGCCTTTTCGGATGAAGAACATCCCGTAAAAACAGCTGCGATCATAATAAATACAAGAAAAACCGATATAATCTTTTTAGCTTTCATCGTTATCTCCCAAAGTAAATTTCATTTATAAATTCATATGTGAGAAGTATATCCCACATCGTTTTATTTTACCATACTTTATTACAAAATCAAAGAATACTATAAATCTTGACTATAACTGTTTTCTATCATATAAATAGTAGGTAGTTCAACAAATTTTACTGAAATCAGAGGAAAGAACAATGACCTTAAGACGACTTTTAAGTCTCACCAGAAAAGCTGTAGATGAATATAATATGATAGATGAAAACGACAGAATAGCCATCGGTATATCCGGCGGGAAAGACTCACTTACTCTTTTATATGCCCTTTCCGGATTAAGACGCTTTTATCCAAAGAAATTTGAAATTGAAGCAATTACTGTCGATCTGGGGTTTGATGGATTTAATGTGGAAAACATCGAAAAGCTTTGTAAAGAGCTCGATGTAAATTATACAGTGATAAGGACACAGATCAAGGATGTAGTATTTGATATACGGAACGAATCAAATCCCTGCTCTCTTTGTGCAAAAATGCGAAAAGGTGCGTTTAATGATAAAGCAAAAGAACTCAAATGCAATAAATCGGCATATGCACACCATCGTGACGACATAATTGAAACTGCTTTAATGTCACTTATCTATGAGGGACATTTCTATTGTTTTGCACCTGTAACATATCTAGACAGAACAGATATAACGCTCATTCGACCGTTAATGTACGTTGACGAAGCAGACGTTAAGGGTTTTACCAATAAAATGCAACTGCCGATCGTAAAAAATCCCTGTCCCGTTGATGGCAATACCAAAAGAGAATATATCAAACAACTTGTAAACAAGTTGGAATATGAAAACCACGGATTTAAAGACAGAATGTTTCATGCAGTAAAAACAGGAGTCCCGACATTTTACAGTTCCGAAAGCATGGCTGCCGACAACTGAAGATCAATAAAGCCTGAACAATCCGATAACTATACCGAGGATCTCACAATTATCTACAATTATAGGATCCATTGTATCATTTTCCGGTTGAAGTCTGATATGATCTTTTTCTTTGTAAAAGGTCTTAACAGTCACACTGTCATCAATAAGCGCAACAACCATGTCTCCGTTCTGAGCAACATTCTGCTGCTTAACAAGTATCTGGTCTCCGTCAAATATCCCTTTATTGATCATACTCTGCCCCTTAACCTTAAGCATAAACGTCTTGGAATTGGGAAGATATTCAATAGGAATGGGGAAATAACCATCAAGATTTTCAACGGCAAGAATAGGCATACCGGCAGTAACAGTTCCGACTACGGGAACGTTTGCAACTTCTTTACGAAGTGAATTAAACTGTCCGTCAACAAGCTCTATAGTACGTGACTTTGAACCGTCACGCTTAATATAACCTTTTTCTTCAAGTGCCGAAAGGTGGGAATGAACGGTAGATGTTGAACTAAGCTTAACAGCGTTGCATATTTCACGAACCGAAGGGGGAAATCCTCTTTCGATAATAAATTCTTTAATATAATCAAGGATCTGCTGCTGTTTAGCTCCGGGAAGCTTAGATTTTTTAGCGCCCATATAACCTCCAAATGAAAAAAAAGATTTATATCAATTAAATTCTATCATACGAACATTTTGTTGTCAAACTTTTGTTTGGATTTTCGTTTTATCTATAAAAAACGATATACCGAAACCCTTATTAGTCAAAATATACGTTTTCAGCGTCTTTCCAAATTCTTTCAAGCTCATAAAAGCTTCTTTGATCGTTCATAAAAACGTGTACAACAATATCACCGTAGTCAATAAGTATCCATCCGCTGTTTTTTTGTCCCTCGATCCTCTTCGGTAATACACCAATTTTGCCGAGTTCATCAATAATACTGTCTGTAATCGCTTCAACCTGAGGCTGATTGTATCCGTGTGTGATGACAAAATAATCACATATAACGCTTAGCTTCTCAATATTTAGTATCTTAATATCCTCGCCTTTTTTGTCATCAATAGCCTTTTTTATAACTTTTAAAAGATCGTAGCTCTCCATCAGGCATTCTCCTTTAATTATTTATTGATATAATAGTCATATGTTTTTTTCGTATCGGGACTAACATAATTGCTGGATTTTTTTGTTATATATTCATAACAGCATCTGAGAATTTCACAAACCGCTTTGTCAAGATCCTCGTATGATAAAGGTCTGAGAACACTTAGAGGTACAAAAGAATTCTGGTCTCTTTCGGGTTCGATATAATCCGCTGTGAAAACAATCTTATCCAAAAGCGTCATTTCAGGTCTTCCGACAGTGTGATAATATATTGCATCCAATATTTCTTTGTCTTCAACTCCAAAATACTCTTTTGCAAAAAAAGCACCTACCTTTGAGTGTATAAGGGAATTTCCGATCGACCATTCTTCAGCGGGAACATCAATATTATATTTATTTACATAAAACTCATTTTCTTCTTTTGTAAATCCTTTGGCACAGTCATGTAAATAACCCGCAAGAAACGCCTTGCGCGGATCATATCCGTATCGCACGGCAAGTCTGCGTGATTCTATCGCCACTCCTCTGATATGAGAAGCTCTGTGTTCTGACAGATTTTTACGCATATATTCATCTGCCTTTATAATAATTTTGACATATTCATCCATTATTTATATACCTTATATATTTTAGAACAGGTCCTGCCTGCCGATTAATGTATGTCCTTTAGAAACAAACTCAAAAAAATATCAATCTTATTTATAATAAGTAAAATCCCATCCATAGATCCTGACGGTATCTCCGTCATTTATACCGAGTTCTTCAAGCTGAGTCAGTATTTCGTTTTCTTTCATAAATTTCTGGAAGAAATCGAAACCCTTTTCGGACGTAAGATTCGTATATCCAAGCATCCTTTCTATCCTCGGTCCGTCAACAAGATATACACGCTCTTCGGAATCGTATGAAACTGTAAAAGGAAGACCTGCAGCCGAATCCTCTTCATAAACGAAATCAGGCTCAAAATAAAGTATTTCTTCTTTCATATTTTCAAGTAGATTGCTGACACGTGAGATCAGCTCGGGAATTCCTTCGCCGCTTACAGCCGATATTCCGAATACTTCTTTATCTTTAAAATGATCCCTTACAGATTTTAAAACATCTTCTCTTTCATCCTCAGTAAGTGCATCAAGCTTATTGACAGCGATCACAAAGGGCTTTTTTAAAAGATCCTCACTGTATGAAGAAAGTTCATTTCGAATTTTTTCGATAGCCTCGCTCGGATCGATCTCATCCGGTGAAACAGCATCAACAATGTGAATTAAAAGTCTGGTTCTTTCAATATGTTTTAAAAACTTGATCCCAAGGCCTACTCCTTCTGACGCACCTTCGATCAGACCGGGAATATCAGCGATCACAAAAGGCTTTGTAACATTTTTTTCAACTACTCCGAGTATAGGATTTAATGTTGTAAATGGATAATTTGCTATTTTAGGCTGAGCATTCGATACACGTGAAAGAAGTGTCGACTTTCCCGCATTCGGAAATCCGACAAGTCCGACATCGGCAAGTACTTTTAATTCAAGGATAACATTAAGCTCACGTGAAGTTTGGCCGGGTTGGGCATACTTTGGTGCCTGCATAGTCGAAGTAGCATAATGCATATTCCCTTTTCCGCCGCGACCACCTCTGAGAACAACCTGTCTAAGATTATCACCTGACATATCCGCAACAACTTTTCCGGTTGTTTCTTCTCTGACAACGGTACCTTCCGGTACCTTAAGGATAAGATCTTTTCCGTCTTTACCGCTACAACGCTTATTATTTCCGTCTTCACCGTTTTGCGCACAAAACTTATGTGAATAACGATAATCATTCAATGCCGAAAGACCCTTATCCACTTCAAAAACTACATCTCCGCCTTTTCCGCCGTCACCGCCGTCAGGTCCCCCGTCAGGAACAAACTTTTCACGTCGAAAGCTTACATGGCCGTCTCCACCTTTTCCTGACTTTATAAAAATCTTAGCCGTATCTAAAAACATAGATTTCCCCTTAAAGAACAACAGGGCTTATATATTCATATAAGCCCTGAAACATGAACAATTTGAAAATTAAGCAATGGGATAAACGCTTGCCTGCTTTTTATCTCTGCCTTTTCTCTCGAATCTTAATGTACCGTCAACAAGAGCAAATAAAGAGTCATCATTTCCTCTGCCTACATTAACTCCGGGATGAATCTTTGTTCCACGCTGCTTAAAAAGAATGTTGCCTGCCTTAACGAACTGTCCATCAGCACGCTTGGGTCCAAGACGCTTTGACTCGGAATCTCTACCGTTCTTCGTCGAGCCAACACCTTTCTTGTGAGCGAAAAATTGTAATGTCATCTTCAACATGACTTACACCTCCAATAATAAGTGTTCAACGCCGGTAATCAGAAAGATACATATATTTTGTATCAGGACCAATCAACCAGCTTAACATATTTGCTGCCTTCATCATTAACTATTGCATCTATTCCAAGTTCGAGACTTTTCATAAGAAGTACTGCTTCTTTTGACGGATCTCCCTTGAGTACAAATCTTATATACCCTTTTTTCTCATCACTTTCAAGATCATATTCAGATGAAGTAAAATGAGAAACAGAATTGACGCAATTGATCACAAGTGCCGAAACTGCTGCACAAACTATGTCTTTGCCAAAAGCGGCAAACCCTGCATGACCGGTACAGATGAAACCTACCGGATCATTATTGTGATCATACTTAAACGAAACTTTAATCATAAAAACCATCGTCACGCATTGATCTTATCAATCTTAACCTGCGTGAATGCCTGTCTGTGACCGTTTTTCTTGTGGTAACCCGACTTATTCTTGTATCTGTAAACAATAACCTTTTTAGCCTTACCTTCAGCAACAACACTTGCGCTTACAGTTGCACCCTTAACTATGGGATCACCGATAACAAGACTTCCGTTGTTGTAAGCAAGAACCTGATCAAAAGTAACTGTTTCTCCGGCTTCAAGCCCGAGCTTTTCAACTCTGATGATGTCACCTTCAGCTACCTTGTACTGCTTACCGCCTGTTGCAATAATAGCGTACATAAGACACCTCCTATCATCATTACTCGCCAACTGTGGCAGTTATGTTTTATGCATAACATTTAGAGCCTCGTTGTGCGGCACACAAAATGTATTTTACTTGTAATTATACAGCTTGTCAAGGAGGATTTTGTAATAAATTTCATAGAATATTATTAATATTCAAGTCCGGCATGCGAACTCTGTCATAATTCATTATAAAAAGAGGCCTTCTAAAGTAAGATAAAACAGGGTCATGGATAAACATGACCCTGTTCCTTAAATATTATAAATATAATAATATGAATTAAGCTTCTTTTCTAGCCTTCTTAGTAGCTACAACACCGCCACCGATAAGAAGAGAGCCGATTCCGTAGAATACAACTGCCGAAACAACGCCGGTCTTAGGAAGTGTAGCACCTGCTGCACCTGTACCGTAAGCCTTAATAACGTTGCCGTCTTTGTCAAGCCACTCTGCACTTACTAATTCGATATCAACATTACCCCATGTTCCGAAGCAGATCTGTGCATATGTATCGGGAGTCTTGAAAAGAGCGAAAGGACCATCCTTCTTAAGAGTAGCTACATAATTGTCACCCGAAGCTTCCCATCCGGGATTATCATGCTGTTCCCAGTTAGCTGATTCAGCATTGATGATAAGTGCTGTATCCGGAACATCAGCAGCCTTAACTGTTACACGGCAAGCATAGATTGTAGAGATATCATCTGCGATCGTTCCTGCGGGAACACCTTCAGCATCATTAAATGCAACAATCTTGTAGCTGTCCCAAGTTG
>JAILKT010000150.1 GCA_024693545.1 Lachnospiraceae bacterium | reverse complement strand
TTTCAAAGCGTGGCGGTAAGCTTATCGCAGAGTGATCCGTCAAAGAGCGACAGTAAGTTTATCGAAGAGTGATCCGTAAAGGATATCCCTGTAGGGGAAAGATAGAAGAGATACATTCGAAAAAAGCATAATATCCTCATAAAAGAGAAAAGAAGAGCCCCCGGAAGATTTACTTTCGGGGACTCTTGGTATGTGTCCGTTCCCTCGGAGATTACGCCTTTGGGATTACTCTGCGGTGTTGAAGATCTGGGCTATGGGCGAATTCTTATCAAGGATCAATGTCTTATCGCCGGTCATGGACTTCTTAGCCGCATCAAGTGCTCTTACGAATGTATAGAAATCTGCACGGTCCTCGGTGTTATATGCGCCGCTGAGGATCTTCATGTACTCGGCCTCGCCTTCGGAGATGATCTTCTCTGCATTGGCCTCGGCTTCCGAAACACTGACTACGATCTCATTATCCGTTTCTGTTCTGATCTTCTTGGCATCCGATTCACCGGAAGCTGTGTAAGAAGCGGCGATATTGTTACGCTCTGAGATCATACGCTCATAAACAGCAGCTTTGTTGTCACTTGGAAGGTCAAGGTGTTTTGTCTCGACGGCGATAAAGCTGATACCGTACTGGTCCATTGTGGAACCGATGTTGTTCATGATCATTTCATTGAGGACGCCGTCACGTGATGTTATGACTTCCTGCTGCTCCATGCTGCTGATAACGTTCTTCATGGAGTTGTAAACGATCGTGTTGATACGACTCTCGGCGTTGGGTATGAGCGTCAGGGTCTGTACGAACTTTAAGGGATCTACGATCTTCCATAATACGTAACTGTCAACAACCATCGTCTTCTTGTCTTCGGTGATTACGTCGGACTGTGTCAGGTCGTACATGAGAAGTGTACGGGGAAGTGTGTCTGTTGACTGGATGAAAGGAATCTTGAATGAGAGACCTGCATCCGGAACTATTTTTTCAATCTTTCCAAACTGTTTTACAAGTGTGTATTCGTTCTCCATCGTAACGACGATCGAATTGGAGAGAACGATTATCGCAACAACCGCAAGAATGAGGGCGATGATTATGGGAGCCTTTTTCCTGGGCTGTCTGATGCGCTCGATGTTATCTTTGTTGATTGTATCAGCCATTATTCATTACCTCCTTCGTTAGTGGTGCCGGCAAGCGGTTCGAGAGGAAGAAGCTTTTGTGTTGTCGATCCGTCCGAATTGTCGATGAAGACTTTAAGGTCGGGAAGGAGTTCTTCCATTGTTTCATAGAACATACGCTGCTTTGTGATGAGCGGGTACTTCGTGTACTCGGAATAAAGGGCGTTAAATCTTGCCACCTGTCCTTCTGCCTCGTTGATACGTGCTTCCTTGGTGGAATTTGCTTCTTTGAGGATCTGGTCGATCTGAGCTTCTGCCTGAGGGATCTGCTCGTTTCGATATTTCTTCGCATTGTTGATGGCGGTATCGGCACCCTGCTTAGCAGATTCAACATTCATGAATGCTTCGAGAACTTCCGATGTCGGAGGTTCGGAATCCTGGATCGTAATGTTGATGAGCTGAAGTCCGAGGTCGTTGTCTTCAAGATGTTGTGAGATCTTCTCACGGATGTTTGCCTGGATCTCACTCTTTCCTGTCGTAATAACACTGTCGACATCGTATGAGCCGATCTCGGAACGTATACATGACTGGGAGATGGTCTTGAGGATCGTTACGGGATTTTGTGAAGCGTACAGGTATTTGATCGGATCGATAACCTTGTACTCAACATAGAAATCAACGTTAACGAAGTTGAAATCGGATGTGATCATAAGAGATTCATCTTCGATCGATTCACTGGTGCCCTCGATATAACCGATGGGGAATCCCTTGATCGTTGTATCTACTTTGGTAACTTCCTGAATAAACGGAATCTTAAAATGAAGACCCGAATCGGTGACCGATGATGCGTTACCGAAAGTTGTGATCACTGCCGCTTCCTGTTCGCTTAAGGTGAAGAACGAACCTAAAGCGATCACAAGAACCGCAACGATGATAAGCACATACTTGATCGGTTTCTTTAATTTCTGAAAATCAAAATTGACAGAATTCATGTTTCCTCCTTCTTTTGTGCGGTGGTGCCGCGTTTTTCCCTTACCTGATATACGGGATCTGTTTGAATCCTTTGTTATGTTTTTAGAGTATAGACTAAAGAGTCTGATTGTTCAACTGTTCGGTTTGGCAAATTATAGAACGGTAATTCGCAGATGAGCGTTATTGTTTGACCATACCGGGGAATGTGAATGCGTAATCATTGTTTGACCATATCGGGGAATGTGAATTCGGCATCTTCGCCGTCGTCTTCGATGGTTACCGTATAGGTTCTCGAAATGTAGCCGTCAAGAACAAGACGGACGGTGACTGTTCCGGGGCGGGGTTTCTCAGAGACCGCGCTGCCGCCCGATACTGTGGAAACATGAGTGCCGTTGACATAGACGGAGGTTCCCTCTGTACAGGATATTATGAGCTTTTGACCATTGGACGAAACGATCCCTTCCGTATTGTCATCGGATCCCAAAGCAGCGGAGTCGGTATTGTCTTCCGATGGATCGGAGGGATCGCTGGTTGTATCATCAAAAATGAAATCATTATGAGAGCTATCGGTTTCTTCCGAAGTGTCCGAAGCCTCGCTGTCGATATCATCATCGCTGTCGATATAATCGTCGCCTTCATCAGTTTCGTTATACAGAATATCTTCGGGAGGCGTTTCGATGTTTACCGGTGCGGGAGGAAGAGAAATGTTGAATGTTCCGCCCGTAGAGCTGACCTGAATAGTGCCCGAGAACGAAATATAGCCACCGAGTTCAACTCTTACGGAGTGAGAACCTTCGGGTATGCTGACAGGCTCATTGTACAAAGTGTTTACACCGTCGATATAGAGAAGAGCACCTTCGGGATTTATGTTAAAAGTCACGTCACCGTATGTTATGGGAACGCGGCCGAACGGCGAGAGGTCAAACACGGCGGTTTTGTGACTTTCAATCCTGATATCGGCGGATGCGGAAAGCTCAAGATTATCCACATAAACAGAATAGTCGCCGACGGAAAGCGGTATGGAAAGATCCTGAGTGAGCTGGTAGGATGTGTTGACACCGCTTATGGTTATCGTTCCGCCTTCAAAATCTTCAGATCCCGTAAAGGACAGAAAACCGTGAGAAGAAACGACTTTAATAAAGAAGACCGTGTTGTCTTTATGGTAAAGCGATATGACATCAAGACTGTTTAGGTCATCAATGTTTATAAAACGCACACCGTCAAGAATGAGGAGCCTGTCATCGTATTTATAGACGGTATTGCCGGCAGTTATCCTGCCGATGGACTTGTCGATCTTGAAACGCATAACATCTTTATGCGTCTTAAAATCACCCTCGCCGTTTATGGAGTCGAGTTTTGTACCGTCGGATGTCTCGACAACCACTATGTCACCGACCTTCAGGAGTGCGCTGCTTATGCTTTTGCCGTAAGATGTTCTGATGTCGGTGGCTGCGGTAAATGTATATTCGAGATCGGAACCGGAATCGATATCGTAAAGCTCGATCATACATCCGTCAAGATCGATCCCTCTTATGATGCAGGTGTATTTGCCCGGCCCGGCGGGAAGGGGAACGGGGAGATCGGGAGACAGAGTGGGATCGGTGGCAGACCGGTCACCGGCTTGAGTCGAAACCGAAGAAACTGTCCCGGAAGGTACCGCTTCTTCGCCCGTGTCCGAAGAATTTTTTTTGTCAAAATCTATCACACCCGTTCCGAAGAGAATAGCGATGGTGATTATCGCCAGAACGGCAACGCTTATGATTATTATAGGCTTTTCTCTGTTATTTCCCATGAAACTCTGCCTTTCATTCTGATTGTTGGTTCTTATTGATATTTCCTATAAGCTCCCCGGCGATAGGAGTCAGACGATCGGGGGTATTTAAGGACGGATCTTCCGTAACGCGGTCCAGCAGAGCCGAAAGAACTTCGCCGACGGCGATCCCTTTGGGACAGCCGAGACTGAGTATGTCTTTTCCACTCAGCGCGAGGCTGCTCATAAGAAAGCATTCTTTTGCTTCCATGATGTCATTCGAAGTCTTTCTGAGTGAAGTGCTGAACCCTTTTCCGTAAAGAGCATCCAGAAAGTCAAACCATGCGGGCAGCAGCTCGGTGCCAAGTTTGGCCATTGTCTTTTTAAGGTCACTGCGAGAAATGTCATTATAGGATTCACTGCTGTGCGTAGTCAAAAGACAAACGCTGTCTGTTGTTTTGTTGTCGAACCGCAGGCCGCGCATTATTTCGTGAGCTCCGCCGGTGAAATGTGTGAGAACGGACCAACGGACAGTTTTATCGGGAACGGATCCGGAAAGGGAAGAAAGAAGCTTACCGGCGGTTCCCGATTCGAACAGAGGAACAAGTCTTGGCATGATCGTATTTGCCAGTCCGGTGTCATAAAGAAGACTTATAAGCTCCGGATGATCGCTTATAAGGAGCTTATTGAGTTCCGCGCATATTCTTTCGGAGCTTACGACCTTTATCGAAGGAGCGAGTCGCTTGATGGCGGACATTGTGTTTTCTTCGATCACGAATGAGAGGCAGGCTGCAAATCTGATCGCACGAAGCATCCTGAGCGCATCTTCGCCGAATCTGGCAATGGGATCACCGACACATCTGATAGTCCCGGAAGCAAGATCTTCTTCGCCGCCATAGGGATCCACAAGACCGCTTTCGTCATTGTACGCCATCGCGTTTATGGTGAAATCACGCCTTAAAAGGTCTTCCGTCAGAGATGCGGTGAAGGAAACGCTTTCCGGATGTCTTCCGTCTTTGTATTTGCCGTCAATGCGGTAAGTGGTTACTTCAAAGCTTTCGGAACGAACGAGAACTGTTACCGTCCCGTGTTTGATACCTGTATCAACGGTGCGGGGAAAAATGCGTTTGATCTGATCCGGAGTAGCTGATGTTGTGATATCCCAATCATAAGGTGTACGCGAAAGAAGTGCATCACGAACACACCCACCGACGCTGTAGGCTTCGTAGCCGGCACCGAGGAGCTTGTTTATGATCATTGAAACCGCATCAGGCATTTTTATATGCATTGATATGACCCACACATCATAGTTTTTAGCCGTCTCCGAAGGATCGGGGATGACCCGATCATTATAGCATAATCGTTAACGGTAGTGAAGTATCACGAAATCACCGGGGGGATTTTATGCTTCGGTGGGACCCCGGAAATCTTTACATAAGGCTCGAAATATCATATAATATGTAGGGTATTGTGCATTTAGGTCTCGCTCACAGAACTTGGCGCGGGATGATTAAGAAACGGCGGATCGGTCGTTCCTAAAAAGGAGGGCGAAGTATGAACCACTATATAATCGAATTTGATTATGCGGCCCTCATAATCTATGCTATTCTGCTTTTCTTTTATTATCCCAAGAGCAGTACGGGTGGCTTGTCGGGAAGAACATACAAGAAACTCATAAGCGTTTCGGCGAGCGCAACACTCTTTGACATTCTCACGGTATACATAGGATATAATACTTCGGCATGGCCCGAATGGTCGATCTGGGCCGTTAACATCATATACCTTTGCGCGCAGAATCTTATGCCGCATGTACAGCTTATATACACCAGGTCACTGGTGGGATTTGAAAAGGGAGCCCGTCAGTCATTTTACATGATCTTTTCGGCGGTCGCATATACGGCTTCCTTATTTGTAATAATAACGTCACCTGCACTTGAGTTTGGCTTTTATCTGGATGAGGATATGAATTATCATCAGGGAAAGGGCATGGTTATACTTTACGGACTCGCCTTCCTTGTTATGATCGTTACGATCATCAATATCATAGCCAACAGAAAGAGAATTCACGGCAGGACACGCTTTGCGATCTATTTCCTTGTCATTATCAATATGTCGAGTATGGCAGTTCAGTTCCTGCTGGAAGATCTTTTGATCACATGTTTTACATCGGCATGTGCCTGCCTTGTTATTTTCGTTGTACTTCAGAACCCCAATCAGGCATTTGACAGCGCTACCGGCTTTTTGACAAGGAGTACCCTTGCGATCACTATCGGAGAACATATTTCACGTGCGAGAAGTATGAGGATCCTGATCCTTGCGCCCGACAATGCAAAAAACATCGGCGCTGTTCTCGGATTTGACAAATATCATATGCTCCTTAAAGAGATAGGCGGCTATTTCAGAAAACATTTCCATTCGGAGCCGTATATTTTGTCGGAAGAATGCATCGCATATGTTGTTCAGAGAGATGTAAATCCCGAATATTTCCTTAATTCAGTAAGACGAAGATTTGAAAAAGACTGGGTGATCGGCGAACTTGACATTAACCGGACCTGCAGCGTTGCCATAGTTGAAACTCACGGCAACGATTCGACGGAAGGACTTCTCAACGCAATCGATTATTCGATCGACAGGATCCATTCGATGGGCAGCGGCGCATACTATGTTGCCGAAGAGGAAGCGTACAGTCATGAAACGATCATAAGTCTGAACGAAAAGATGAAAACTCTCGAGGAAGAGTCAAGAGAGGCGAAGGTCGCAAGGGAAGAGGCTCAAAGAGCGGATTATGAAAAGAGTATGTTCCTTGCCAATATGTCTCATGAGATCAGAACGCCTATGAATGCCATCATAGGAATGACGGATCTTATATTGAGGGATGACATCAATGAACGCGTCAGGGCAAATGCGGTCGATATCAAGAACGCGAGCGACTCTCTGCTGGGGATAATAAATGATGTGCTCGATATCTCAAAGGTTGAATCCGGCAGACTTGAGCTCGTAAATGATGAATACGATCTGCGTACTATGTTGGCGGGGATCGTAAGTCTTATATCCACAAGAATAGACAAACAAAAGGTAGCATTTATTATAGAGATAGACAAGACATTGCCGCGCCGGCTTATAGGCGATGAAGTGAGAGTTCGTCAGGTCTTTGTCAATGTCCTGAACAATGCGGCCAAGTTTACCCGTCAGGGGTTCATAAGACTTGTTGTCAGGGGAACAAAGGAAGACGACGATTTCAGGTTGTGCGTTCGCGTGGAAGACACGGGTACGGGGATCAGGCAGGAGGATATGTCCAAGCTCTTTAAGACATTCTCCAGAATTGAAGATAAGGAAAACCATTTTGTTGAAGGAACGGGACTCGGACTTGCACTGTGCAGAAAGCTTCTCAACGGCATGCATGGCGATATCGGAGTCAGAAGTGAGTACGGCAAGGGCTCTGTTTTCTCTTTTGATATTTTACAGGAAACTTGCGGTGAGGATCCGATACTTGATTTTGAAGATCCGGACGAAAAAAATGCAGTGATGATACTGGCGCATGACCATTCCGACAAGAGGATAGCAGAAGTGGAATCGGTACTTCGCGAACTTGGCATAAAATTTTTATATTGCGCGACCAGTGAAGAAGTTGAACGTGCGATGGCTTCAAACAGAATAGTTGCGGTTTTCTCATACAAAGGTATTTACTCTGAATATACAGACTGGTTTGAAGGAATAGGGAAACCGGTTATCGCGCTGTTCCCGCTTGACGGAGAACGTTACGATGATATGCCGAATGTTGCGCTTGTTACCGAGCCTGTATACTCGCTCGGAATAGCAAGGATACTCGACGGTAACGATCGTAATGTATCTTCGGGTGATACTCTTTCGGCCCCCGAGGCCAGAGTTCTTGTTGTGGACGACAATATTGTTAACCTTAAGGTTGTCGACGGACTTCTCAAATGTTTTGATATCACCCCCGATTCTGTTTCGTCCGGAGCCGAGGCGCTTGAAAGAATACCGGGTGGCGGATACGATCTTATATTCCTTGATCACATGATGCCCGATATGGACGGAATCGAAACGCTTGAACGAATAAGAAAACTTCCGGGAGGAGAAGCAAAGGTATGTACCATAGCACTTACCGCCAATGCTGTTAACGACGCAAAGAGTATGTTTTTAGAGGCGGGATTTGACGGTTATCTTTCAAAGCCTGTGGATATCAGGGAACTTGAGAGGCTGCTTATCGAAAAACTTCCGTCGGGAATAGTCAAACTCAAGGACAACACTGTTCAGAAGGAGAAAAAGACACTTAAATTGCCCAGGATGACGGGCGTTGACACCATAAAGGGGATCAAGGCATGCGCAGGCAGAGCCGACAGATATCTCGAAGTGTTACGCACCTTTTATAGCAGCGGCAAAGTGCAGTATGAAAAGATTGAAAAGCTTTATGACAAAAAAGATCAGAAAAACCTCAGGATTGAAGTTCACGGACTTAAAAGCGTATCGGCATCCATTGGGGCAACCGATCTTTCAAATCTGTCACTTGCCGTGGAAAATGCGTTAAAGAATGACGATATGGCTTTTGTTGACGCCAATATAGCGTCGCTTCAGGCTAAATACAATAAGCTTATCAAGCAACTGGAAGCTTATTTTGAAGTTGAGGATATGCCAAGTGAACAGTCAAAAACAATCACTCTTGATAAAGTATGCGATAAGCTTATGCTGCTTGCGGGGGCGCTCGATGAATTTGATGACGAGGCAGCATGTGTTCTTATCGACGGACTTTTGGAGTATGGTTTTGACGCGGATGTGCGTAAAGAGGTACGCATGATCCGGGATAAGGTTAAGGTTTTTGATTATAATCAGGCTTCCGAAATGACGGAAGAACTAATAAAAGATCTTTCAAATAAATGATGAACAGGAAGAAAGATGGGGTAGGGGAAAATGAAAAATATACTTGCGGTAGATGACAATCCCGCAAATCTGACTCTTATAAGGGAGACACTCAGGGAACTGTATAAGGTATATGTAGTCACTTCGGGTGAACAGGCTCTCAGGTTTGTTCAAATGAAGACACCTGATATTGTTCTTCTTGATATATGTATGCCCGGCATGGATGGAATAGCAACCCTTAAAGAACTTAATAAGATCGAAGGGCAAACATGGAAGGTTATAATACTGACGGCCATGGCCGACAAGGAGATCGAAAGTGAATGCAGGCAGCTCGGAGCCGCCGGCTTCATGGCCAAACCGTTCGTTCCCGAAGATATGATCCATACTCTCAGAGAATTGGCCGAAGAAGTATGAAAAAACTGTGTATACCGGTTGTGTATCTTGTTATTTGAGACAATCTGTGGTATAAATATTTAATATGCGCAAATCTATCTCATTTGCGCCCGGAGCGGTATCCGTAGCATCAGCTAAATCTAACCGGATATCGATAATGAGAAAAATATGAAGACTAAATTATTGACTCTTACGGCAGTGCTTGCATGCATAATGCTGACAGCTTGCAGCTCAAAGGATGCTATCAGCGGATACAGCAGCGGAGATGTGAAACTCGGTCAGTATAAAGAAGTTACATATGTCCCCGAAGAAGTGACTGTGACTGATGATGAGGTAAGAGAAGAAGTAATAACGAGGCTTATTGATACCCATAAGCAAAATGTCGACGTTGAAGGAAAAACTGTTGTTGAAAACGGTGACATCATAATATGTGATTATACCGGATATATAGACGGAGAGCAGTTTCAGGGCGGTTCAACAACCGATGCCGAGATTGAGGTCGGCAATGCCAGCTATATTCCCGGATTTCAGGAAGGGTTTATAGGCGCGGAGATCGGCGTTGAAAAGGAATTTGATGTTACGTTCCCCGATCCCTATGAACTCAATCCCGATATAGCAGGTAAACCTGCAACATTTAAGGTCCTTGTTCACAGGATCGTTACGAAGGAAACGCCCGAATATACCGATGAATTTGTTGCCGAAAACACCGAATTTAAAACTGTGGAAGAATATGACAACAGTATACGCGCGGAGCTTACGGAAAATAAGCAGGAACATGCGGATACAAAGAAGAAATATGATGTTTTTCTTAAGATCATCCGTTCGAGTGAATTTGATGAACAGGCAATGGCTCCTTTCATTATTTCGGAACGTCAGAGGCTTATCCTGCAAAGTGACAGCCAGTATCAGAAATTCCTCGGTATAGATTCCTTTACATATTACAACCAGTATCTTGGAATGACGGTTGATGAAGTAAATGAATACTATGATGCCCTCGCCAAGATGCAGGCTGAGTATTTATTTGTTCTCTCGGCAGTCGCCGATGAAGAAAACATAACACTTACAGATGCAGAAATAGACGAATTCGCAGAAAAGATGAGAGAAAATAACGGCTATGAAACGATAGACGAGATGTATTCGGATCTTAGCACAAATTATGGTCAGCCCGCTAAGGAAGTAGTTACCTCGCAGGCAAAAAACAGTAAGGCACTTGAACTTATTACGTCAACCGCTCTTCCTATTCAGTGAGCGGCCGGTCACTTTGAGGAAAACACAGTTTATAAATAGTTGTTTCCTCGATTTTATTCCTTTTCTTTGTAGGAGGCACTCATGAGATTTGTTCCGATCAATCGTGCTGTACCGGGAATGGTTCTGTCAAAACCAATCTATGACTCAGAACACAGGGTTCTCTTAAGTGCAGAGATGGAGCTTACGCAGGACTTCATAGACAGGCTTGAGGAACGTGGACTGCCCGGATTTTATATCGAGGACGATCTTACCAAGGATATCGTTATCGAAGATGCCGTACCTGAGGAATTGCGAGGTAGGGCCGTGGAGGCGCTTATCCGGAACGATATTGATGAAACCCTCAACGTAGTGCAGCAGATTGTCGACAAGCTTAGGGAATCGAAGGTCATAACCTTTGATCTTATAGACCTTCGTACTTTTGATGAGTACACATATTCGCACAGTGTAAATGTTTCGATCCTTGCAACCGTCGTCGGCATAGGTCTTAAGCTTTCGAAGAAGGCACTTATACAGCTATGCTCGGCAGCGATACTTCATGACATAGGAAAACTGCAGATCGATCCCAATATTCTCAATAAACCGTCAAGACTCTCGCCGGATGAGTTTGCGATCATGAAGAAACACAGTGAGATGTCTTATGACATAGTCAAGAATAAACTTGAGATATCAGCGGTTACCAAATTTGCCATTCTTCATCATCATGAGAACATGGACGGAACGGGATATCCGAAAGGTCTTTCCGGAAACGATATTCATCTCTTCTCACGTATCATTCATGTTGTGGACGTTTATGATGCCCTTACGACGGCAAGACCTTATAAAAGTGCATATTCACCGATGGAATCGATAGAATACCTTATGGGTGGGTCCGGAACAATGTTCGATCCGGATGTCGTAAAGACTTTCATACGCTATGTGCCGATCTATCCAAAGGGGATAACCGTTGTACTCTCTACCGGGGAAGAGGCTGTTGTAGTGGAAAACCATATGGAAAATATGGCGCGTCCAAAGGTAAGGACCTTCGAGGGAACAGACATCGATCTTATGCTTGATCGAAACGCAACAAATATAACGATCCTCAGGGTGCTTGATAATTCCTACACCTCGAGAGCGAGCAGTAAGAGGGATACGAGAAAGCACATCCTGGTTGTTGATGACATGGTTGTGAATCTCAAGTCTATCGAAGGCATCCTGGGAGGACTGTATAGGGTATCGGCAGCGCGAACCTGCGAGCAGGCGCTTAATTTCCTGAGAAGAAGGAAACCCGACCTTGTACTTCTGGACATAGATATGCCGGATATGAACGGTATAGAGTTAGCAAAAAAGATAAAAAAAGAGTATTCGGAAGATATAATCATCATATTTGTCAGCTCCTTGTCAAGCAGAGACATTGTTTTGAAATCTCAGATGGCGGATCCCAAGGATTATATATTAAAGCCTTACAGGGCGCTATATCTGCTTGACAGGATCAGTAAAGCTTTAGGGGAAGAGCACGTGATAGTCTGAAAGGGGATGTTTATTATCAGGAGTCTAGATGCACAGCATTACAAATTCAATGAGGAGGCATCTTGGGAGAATGATGGTTTTTCATATTTCAAGGTGTACGAGGATGCAGTCGATAAGGTACCATGCTCGATAGAGGGAGTCAATGCATCTGAGGGAGTTAAAAATTCAGGCGGAAAACTTACGCTTTATGTGGATGTGCTCAGAGTCTTCTGCATAGAAGGAACGGTCATTGCCAATAATCTGATCGCCTACTATAAGAAGAATATGGATATGTTCAGACTTAAGCTTCATGGGCTGCGTAACAGCTGCAGCTGCATAGGAGCTGCTGAATATGCGCAAAGAGGCAAAGAGATCGAAAACGATTCGCGGATGGGTTCTGACATCAGCATGGATGTTGAGGAATATGCGGAGGATATAATCGAGCTGATCGACAGAATTAAGGTTTATATTGACAGCGTCCGTCTCCTTTGCCAGTTAGAGGATGCTTCGACGGAAGATGACAGGGAGCAGTGCATGATCCTGGGGATACCGAGGGAGCTTGCGACCGATCTTAAGGAGTCAATGAGAAATCTTGAACTTGAGGATGTTCTCAAAAAACTGGATATCATCCGTCAGAAACGTTATGCCCGTGATATCGAGGTCCATTTGGACAGAATAGTTGAGCTGGTTAACCAGTACGATTTCACGGAGGCGATGGAGATTGTCGACAAGATAATTGAACCAATCTGATAAAAAAGGAAATTATATGAAAAAAATCTGGTGTGTTTTGCTGATCGCGCTTTGCCTGTTCGGAACCGTATCCGCGGGCGCAGCCACAAAGGAAATTGAATATAAAGATCAAAATTTTAAGGTAACTGTAGATGACTCGGTTCTTGTTATGGATCAGGAAACCAACAAATACGATCCGATATGGATCGAATCGGGAATCGAGGATGTGGAAGAAAAACTGGATATGATGAAACAGATGAATGTTTTATCTGTCCTTTTTGACACAAAGACCGAATCTCTGGTCAATGTGATATGTAAAATGACGGAGGATACGGTCAGGAATTTTACATTTGAGAACAAAACCGATACGGAAATACTTGCGATCGTAGATTCTCTTGTTGAAGGTCTTGATGCTCCGGATGAAAACGGGCAGAGTACAGGCGTGACTTATGAAAGATCACTTGTAGAGCATAAGCAGATTCCTTTCTTCAGACTGGTGATTGACATTAACAATGCGGAAACGGTTGCAAAGGAAGTGATCTACGGCACTATAGTAAACGGACGCCTCATCGAGGTGGATCAATATCTTGAATACCATGGCGATATTGATGAGACATTTATTAAGAGTGTGGTAGATAGCGTCAATATTACAAAGTTTATGACTTATGAGGATTACGAGGAAATAGTAGCCAGAGGAAAGAGAAATATATGGCTTCTTCTCGGCGGCGTTGTCTTAATGATCGTAGCTCTCTTTGTTTTTGTAACTTATAACAAGAAAAATAAAGAAAAGAAGGCAATCCGTATCTCCGACAGACTGAGGGAATTCAGAGAGCGAAAGACAAAGGGTGAAGTTGACTGCAAAAATGTGCTCGCAATGGGACGTGCAACATACTCGATCAAATCGATAGATAAGTTCGTTAACTATAATACGTGGATCAGAAATGCAGCAATCGAGGTATTGTTATTTGTAGTGATTGCTTTGATAGTAGCTTTCTGCTTTATATCGGACTCTGTCCTTTATGGCCTGCTTGTGGCTGCCTGCGGTATTGTTTCCGTATATTTTAATTATTCCGGTGGCGAGAAAAACAAGGCTAATATGTTGGCAAGGTATGATGCGCGCAACAATCCGATCGCTAAATTCGTTTTCTACAATGAATTCTTTACGATAACCGGTGCCGGAGCAATGTCGGAGTATACTTATGATCAGGTAGTCTCAGTCAGAGTATATAACGAATATTTCTATATCTTCTTTGGAACCGAACAGGGTGTGTTTGTCGAGAGGGAAACCATAGGAGAAGAAGAACTGGCGAAACTTATCGTTCATATCAAATCAAATAAGATCAAATAAGAATTATTATAAATTAATATAAATTAATAAGATAAAAACGATGAAATAACCGTAAAGCCCCGTCTTGGTAAAAAGGACGGGGCTTTTTAAGCGTGGCCGCGGATATGGCGTTTGTCCGTTATTTGACATAAACGCGGCATCGGGCCTTAGCACCGTCCTCCGATGCGTAAACATATGCTTTCCCTTTTGAAACGGCTGTGATCTGGCCGCTTTTTTTGTCTACACGGACGACCGAACTGTTACTGGTGGTCCATGTCGGCAACCGACCGGAAGATACCTTTGCTTTTATGGTGGTTTTTTCGCCTTTGCCCAGGGTGATCTCATCACTTGCAAGAGTTATCTCCGGAGATTCGACAGTGACGTTGCAGGATACTCTGACTCCGTCTACAGTAGCAGTGATCACTGCACTTCCATGTTTTACGGCTGTTATGGTCCCGTCTTCAGATACGGTTGCGACCGACTTCTTTTTTGACTTATAGACCACAGGCCTTTTTGAGCTTACTTCGGCAGTAAGTTTGTAAGTTTGTCCCTTAAAAAGTGTTACGTCATCCGAGGAAAGAAGAATTTGTGGTTCTGCTACAGTTACATTACAAACGGTTTTACTTCCGTCAATCGATGCGGTGACGGAACATACACCGGGTTTAAGGGCTGTAACAAGTCCCTTCTCGGAGACTTTTGCGATGCCGGGACGAGACGATTTCCATTTGACTGCTTTCCCGTTTGATGTTGTGGCTGTAATACCTGTCATTTCGCCGCAATCAAGAGTGATCGTTTTTTTGCTGAGCTTAATGGTCGTCTCGCGAACGGTTACATGGCATGTGGCTTTTGCCTTTTTTCGACGTGCCGTTATAGTGACGGAACCTTTCTTCTTTGCATCAATTACGCCATATGAGGATACAGATGCAACTTTGGAATTACTGCTTTTGTAAGTGACCTTTCCACCATCTGTACTGAGAGCAAAAAGAGTGTAGGAATCGCCGATATCAAGGACCACTTCGGGGGTGCTGATAACAACGGCGCATAAAAGATCCTCCAAAACATTGCTTTTTGCACTTGTATTATGTGAGGGTACCGCAAGACACAGACAAATAGATAATAAGATTATACTGACGATCTTTTTTTTCATAAGATCCCTCCTTTCGAATAAGAGGGACTTTACGGTTGAGGAGATTATATGATGTTGATCTGAAATTGTAAAGTAGAAAATGACCCCTCGTTTTTGTGCAATTTGACGATAAACTTTTCAGTACCCAATATTTGCGATTCGTTTTGCTGATATTGCTTTTTATTGTTCATAAAGATATAATCATTTTAACTCGGTCGGAGAAAGGCACTCTTCGAGTGCGGCGGTCGGACCGAAAGTAAAATATTAAACGATTACGAGGAGAAGAATATGAAGTACGGATATTTTGATGATTCCGCGAGAGAGTACGTGATTGAGACACCCGAAACACCGCTTCCCTGGATAAACTATCTCGGAAGTAACGGCTTCTTTGGACTGATCTCGAATACAGCCGGCGGATACTGCTTCTACCGCGATGCAAAGCTGCGTCGTATCACCAGATATCGCTATAACAACGTTCCTGTTGATGAAGGCGGCAGGATGTTCTACATAAATGATGCGGGAACAGTTTGGAGCCCCGCATTCAGACCCGCGAGAACCCCTCTTGACAGCTACGAGTGCCGTCACGGTATGGGTTATACCACATTTGAGAGTACAAAGAACGGTCTCCGCGCTAAGCTTACCTGCTTTGTTCCGAAGAGTGACGCATGCGAGATCGAGCGTCTTGTTATAAAGAACGAGTCGAACACAAAGAAAGAATTTACAGTATTTTCGGCACTTGAGTGGTGCCTTTGGAATGCCGTTGACGATGCTCAGAACTATCAGAGAAACTTAAGCATCGGTGAGCTTGAGGTTATCGGCAGTACGATCTACCACAAGACAGAGTACAGAGAGAGGCGTAATCATTACGCATTCTATAATGTTAATGTTCCCGTGGACGGTTTCGATACCGACCGTGACTGCTTCCTCGGCGCAGGACGCGCATGGAACGATCCCACAGCTGTAGTGGCAGACAAGGCAACCGACAGCGTTGCAAGCGGATGGTATCCCATCGCTTCACACATGATCAAAGTTACTCTTGCACCCGGCGAGGAAAAGAGCCTCATTTTCCAGCTCGGGTATATCGAAGTACCCCGCGACGAGAAGTGGGAGAGCAAGGGCGTTATCAACAAGAAGACCGCTAAGGAGCTTATGTCACGCTACGCTACAGACGCACAGGTTGACGCGGCATTTGCCGAGCTTTCAAAATACTGGGAAGAGCTTCTTGCAAAATATCATCTTGAGAGCGGTAACGAAAAGGTTGACCGCATGGTTAACATCTGGCATCAGTACCAGTGTATGGTAACATTCAACATGAGCCGCTCCGCAAGCTACTGGGAGACCGGTACCGGTCGGGGAATGGGATTCAGAGATTCATGTCAGGATCTTCTCGGATTCATGCACCTCATTCCCGAGCGTGCGCGCGACAGGATCATAGACATTGCATCGATCCAGTTCGAGAACGGCTCCACATATCATCAGTACCAGCCGCTCACAAAGCGCGGTAATGCCGACATCGGCGGCGGCTTCAACGACGATCCGCTTTGGCTTGTCGCCTGCACGAGCGCTTATCTGCGTGAGACCGGAGATGCTACTATCCTTGATCATCCCACTCCCTTCAACAATGTTCCGGGAAGCGAGAAGCCTCTCATGGAACACCTTCGCAGAAGTGTGAACTTTACGATCAATAATAAGGGACCTCACGGACTTCCTCTTATCGGACGCGCAGACTGGAACGACTGCCTCAACCTCAACTGCTTCTCGGAAGAGCCAGGCGAGAGCTTCCAGACATTCGGACCGAGTGAAGGCCCTGTTGCGGAGTCTGTATTTATCGCAGGTATGTTCGTTAAATACGGCCTTGAATACGCAGACATCTGCGAACATTACGGCTCAAAGGAAGAGGCCGCTTCTATCAGAGAAGAGGTTGCAAAGGTGAAAACAGCCTGTGAGGACGCAGGGTGGGACGGCGAGTGGTTCGTTAGAGCATATGACGCTTATGGCCACAAAGTCGGGAGCAACGAATGTGAAGAAGGAAAGATATTCATCGAGCCTCAGGGCTTCTGTACAATGGCAGGCATCGGACAGGAGAAGGGCTACGGCCGCAAGGCACTTGATTCGGTTAAAAAGTATCTTGTTAACGACTACGGTGTGGAAATTCTTGCACCTTGCTATACAACCTATCATGTCGAACTTGGCGAGATCTCGAGTTATCCGCCCGGATATAAGGAGAACGGTGCAATCTTCACGCACAACAATCCTTGGGTAAGTATCGCGGCAACAAGGATCGGTGACGGCGAGATGGCATTTGATATCTATAGACGCAGCTGCCCCGCATTCCTTGAGGATGTGAGCGAGATCCACAGGACAGAGCCTTATGTATACAGCCAGATGATCGCAGGACGTGCAGCCGTTCATTACGGCGAGGCAAAGAACAGTTTCCTTACAGGAACCGCTGCATGGGCATTCGTTGATATCTCACAGGCAATCCTCGGAATCACGCCCACCCTTGACGGACTTTCGGTCAATCCCTGCGTACCCGCAGAACTTTCAAACTACAGCGTGAACCGTCTTTACCGCGGTGTTAAGTACAACATCAAGGTTAAGAAGGAAGCCGGAAAAAGCGGACTCTTCGTGGACGGAGCAGCCGTGAGCGGTAATGTGATACCGCTTCCGAGCGGCAAGAGCGAAGTGAATGCTGAGTATTATCTTGCTTAATATGTAACCTCATTACCGAATGATATGTACCCTCTTTACCGGACGACTCAAACCGGTAGGGAGGGTATTTTTATGCACTACAGTTATACTACAAGCTTAAGGCGGAGAAACTGTATCATCCGAAACAGTGCGATAAAGGTTTTGAAAAAGCCGAGGCTGATACTTATATTTGACTTTGCTGTGTATATATGATAAAAGAATGTATAGCATATTAAATGCATCGGGAAAGGGGAGCGAAGATTATGGGAAATGTTCTGGAACTTAAGGGAATCTGCAAATCTTTTAAGACGTTCAGTCTGGATAGCGTTTCATTTACTGTGCCTGCCGGTTCCGTGTGCGGTTTTGTCGGCATAAACGGAGCAGGCAAGAGTACCACTGTTAAGATCATAGAAGGCCTTCTGAAAAAGGATGCCGGTGAAGTGATACTTTTTGGTGAAAAAAAACTTACATCAAAGGTGAAAAGTCTGATCGGATTTGTGCCTGACAGCTGTTATTTCTATGAGAAGCAGACGCTTCTCGGAGTGAAGAAGTTTATCAGCGGTATGTATGACAACTGGGACGAGCAGGCATACAGGAAATATATGGATCTGTTCGGACTCGATGAAAAAAAGAAAACGGGCGAACTGTCAAAGGGCATGAGCATGCAGTTCTCGCTCGCACTTGCGCTGTCCCATAACGCAAAGCTTCTTATCATGGATGAGCCCACGAGCGGACTCGATCCTTACATCAGAAGCCGTATTGTGAATGTACTCAAAGAGTTTGTCCGGAACGGTGAGAATTCTGTCATCTTTTCGACGCATATACTGTCCGACCTTGAAAAGACAGCCGATAAGATCGTCTTTATTCATGACGGAAGGATCGTATTCGAGGAAAAAAGGGATGACCTTCCTTTGTTCTTTAGGGAAAAGTACGGGATCGAGCATACAACGCTTGATGACAGTATAGTAGCATGCATCGAACAGCTTAAAATACAGGCGAGCCGCTTCCCCAATAAAGCTCATGCAGAGGGAGGTGCCGAAAAATGAAATATGTATTGAAAACCTTTAAAGAGCTCATAATCCTTTCGGGAATGTATTTTTTCATAAATATCATGCTTGCGGTCGGAATTCCTCTCCTGGTCGGATATATGATCGCGGATAATCCGATCGTTGATTCGCTTGGCGCGGTCATGCTGATAATGAGCGTTGTCTATATCGTATTTTTCTTCTTTGGAAAAACCGACATGATCGAGTATAAGAGCAAACTGATGATATATGCGTTACTTACTCCCGCGCGGAGGATACATCAGGTTACAGCCAAGTATATTATTGCGCTCGCATCTTATCTTTTGGCATTATTGGGATATCTTGCGGCAAGGCTTATAAACAGCTCGATACCGGGGCTTACTTTCGGAGATATTGCATATTCATTCCTGATCTTCAGCATCCTGATCGGAATATATTTCCTGATCTACTACAAATTCGGTTATGAAGCAGTCAAGTTTCTTCCGCAGGTCATGATATTGATCGGCACATTCGGGTCTGTTGCCGTTGTAAAGATATTTGACTCCGTATCGTTGGAAGGATTGGTTGATTTTATAACAAGGATGAGGCCTTATGCGCTTATAGCGGGTGTCGTCATTTGCTTGTTAACGTTTATCGCCTCCTGCAGCCTTTACAAAAATAAAGACCTTTAATATGCGTAAACGAAGATTTATTGTTTGAACCGGCAGATATATAGTGAAGTATAACAGAACGCAAACCGTTCATTTTTATGAAGACCTGAGCCTGCAAAGCGGCTGGGGCAC
>JAILKT010000121.1 GCA_024693545.1 Lachnospiraceae bacterium | reverse complement strand
AGGTCCGACAAACTTGTCACGGTCTCCGCAGTAACGATCCACACGTGCGCCCGCAAGTCCGAGGAATCTCTCAAGTCTGGGATTATGCTGGTTCTCGTTCTGCTTCTGAAGAATGTATCTTCCGTTAAAATATGTATGTGTGATGAACAGAGTGTACTGAAGATTTACCTGATCCTGCTCATAATTGTTCTCGTTTACGAATTCACAGTAGCCGATAACAGAGAGATTTCTCTCACTTTTACCGCGGTTCGTTACCTTACATCTCCAAACCTCATATGTTGCGTTCTTCGGAACGTAGTATAGCGTCTCAGCCTCTATTCCGCGATATGTGCCTGTGATCTGAGTATAGCCGGTTCCGTGGCGGCATTCACTTTTATAATCATCGAGCGGCTTGCATACAGGCGCCCATGATGCCGACCAGAAATCGCCGTCATCGTTGTCCCTTATATAGATATAGCGTCCCGGCTGATCAAGCGGCACACTGTTAAACCTGTACCTGATGATCCTGCCGTTGGCGCCCGATTTCTCGAAACTGTACCCACCGGCATTTCCCGAAATAATAGCACCGTACTCGGGCGAACCAAGGTAATTTGCCCATGCCGTAGGTGTATCGGGTCTTGTGATGACATACTCTCTGTTGTCTGCGTCAAAATAGCCGTATCTCATGTTTTTGCTCCTTCTCTTTTGTTTTTATATGATACTTTTTTCATATTTTCACGGAACTGTTTGGTACTGCGAGTCTCGCTTGTAAACCCCTTTGCTCGGTCCGGCGGCGTCCGCCGAAAACCATCATTCTTTTTTATACACAAATCATATGTGAAAATGCTATGTATAATTTGCTTCTTTAATGGTCAATTATTGACCTCCGATCAAAAACCGGTTTTAATGTTCCTTTTGAAGCAAGCCGATTTATAGCAAAGGGCTGCCTGCGCCGCATTCAAATTCCTTCAGTCTTCCGGCAAGTTCGCCCGGAACATAGGCAGATATCCTGATCCCTTCCGGAATATACTCCTCCGACAAAAGCTGACCGCGCGACCTGATATCCGAAGCCAGCGAGCCGTGCGTATACGGAATGATACCGTTAAAACAGTGTCTGCGTTCCGCAAGGATCTTTTCCACCTGATCTGTAAGCTTATCAAGTCCCTCGCCCGTTTTTGCACTGATCATAAAGCTTGCGTCGGCCTCGGGATCACGCAGATCCGCAAGATGGATTTTGTCGCACTTGTTAAAAACGGTTATGACCGGCTTGTCGCTTATGCCGAGCTGTTCGAGTGTAGCCCTGACGACCTTCATTTTTGCTCTGAGCTCCGGATCGGATGCGTCCGCAACCTGAAGAATTATATCCGCATACCGTGCTTCATCGAGTGTGGATTTAAAAGCATCAACGAGATGATGCGGCAGTTTCCTGATAAAGCCTACCGTATCGGAAAAAAGGATTTCCTGTCCGCTTCCCGAAACAAAGCTCCTTATAGTCGTGTCGAGTGTAGCAAACAGTTTATCCTCTTCGAGAACTTCCGAGCCTGTGAGCTTATTGAGCAGTGTTGACTTTCCTGCATTTGTATAACCCACGATCGAAACAAGCGGAAGACTCTTTTTACTTCTCAAAGTCCTTGTGACTTCTCTTGTCCTCGAAACATTTTTCAGTTCGGATGTAAGTGCGGCGATCCTTTCCCTGATCAGTCTTCTGTCCGTTTCCAGTTTTTTCTCGCCGGGGCCGCGCATTCCCATTCCGTATTGCCTGTCATAACTTCCCGCAAGAGCTCTTATCCTGGCCGACCTGTAGCGCAGCTGGGCAAGTTCGACTTCAAGCTTGCCTTCACTGCTCGATGCCCGGTCCGCGAAAATATCCAGGATCACCATAGTCCTGTCAAGGACACGAAGCGGTTCAAGAGCTTCGGAAAGATTTCTCATCTGTGAGGGCGAAAGTTCATCGTCGCATACGACTCCCGTGGCATCCTGTGCCGACGCATATGCCCTGATCTCCCCGATCTTGCCCTTGCCCACATATGTAGCCGGAGAAGCATTTTCCCTGTTTTGGATGACCCTTCCGACTTCTCTTCCGCCTGCCGTCTCAACAAGCTCCGCCAGCTCATCGAGGAGTATTTCGGGATCTTCGCTCCCCTCCGTAGCGACGCATACAAGGATCATCTTTTCGGGGCTTTGATCGTTACTTATCATGTTCTGTACCTTTTCGGTGCCTTAAAAAGCACACCCTCCGTTCGCCAAATTTTATCGCAGTTTATTTGCACATTCGAGCGCATTATCATAATCATATCTTTTGAGGAACTTGATGATATCCGATGCAAAGCGCATGTTTTCGGGACCAATGTCATGCGTCATGAGTTTCTCGGTCAGTTCTCTCGCACGTGTTTCTTCAAAGTTTTCAAGAAGATCGATAAGCCTTGTTCGAATCTCCCATATCTCATCTGTCGTAATGGGCAGTGTGCCTGATGCGGGAGTATCGTTGTCAGCCTCATCAAAACCGAAGGCGGCGGTAAATGCGCTTGCAAGGTTATCAAGATAAGCCTCCGGCCTGGGTCCGTCACTGATGATACCCTCAAAAATGCCGTTTGCACAGGCCATTTCCTGAGAATACGCATATTCAAAAAGTTCGTCATATCCGAGCGTTCTCGCATTTGACTTAATGCCATGGATAAGTATCCTGTAATTGCCCACATCTCCGCTGTCACGATATTTCACGAGATCCTTTTTCTCATCGTTATAGCTTTCCATATATGAGCGTGCGGTGTTTGTATATCCCTCAAAGTCAGCTGTATATTCCAGACCTTTTTTAATGTCAATGCCATATTCCTTAAGTATCTCGCCGCATGCACGGATTCTTTCATCGTCATCGTCCGTCCCGGTCTCTTCGGCCTCTGATGAATCCTCCAAAAGCTCCTGCGGCAAATAGGATGCGATCATTCTTTCAAGTACTCCGGCTTCAACAGGTTTCGAAAGGTAATCGTCATAGCCGTGAGCCACATAAAACTCTCTTGCTCCCTTAAGTGCGTTGGCCGTCATCATGATATATGTCGCTTTTTCGGATTTGTTTTCTCCCGGCGCAAGACTCTTAATCTTCTCAAGAGTCTCAATGCCGTCCATTCCGGGCATCATATGATCTATGAAAACAATGTCATATCTGTTGGCACGTATTATGTCAATGCACTCGTTTCCGGAGCTTACAGTATCGACATTAACCTTTGTACGTTTGAGCAGCCCTCTTATAACCTCAAGGTTCATCCTGTTGTCATCAACAACGAGCACATATGCGCCGCTTGCCGTAAACGACGGTCTGTAATCGTTTCCCATTCTTTCTCTTCCGTCGGTAACGCTTATGATCCCGACGGCCTGGGGATCCACTATCTTTTGATCTATCCTGACCTCGAAAGTACTGCCTTCACCCCTTTTGCTTTCGATGCTGATCCCTGCATTCATAAGCTTGCATAAGGAATTGACGATCGAAAGTCCGAGGCCTGTCCCTTCTATACCGCGATTGATTTCTTCATCAAATCTTGCAAAAGGCTCAAAAAGAGCTTTTTGATCTTCTTCCGCGATTCCGATACCCGTATCCGAAACAACGAACCTTAGCTCGCATATATCGTCGTGCATAATACCCGTAGCCTTAATGCGTACTTTTCCCTGCTGTGTATATTTGATCGCATTGCTCAAAAGATTAACGAGTATCTGATTGACCCTGACTTCATCACCGTAAAGGCGTATCGGGATTTTAGGATCTATATCGGCTTCAAACTCAAGCCCCTTTTCTGCCGCACGAAACGCAAACATGTCTATAAGACCCTCAAAAAGCAGACGCGTTTCATATTCGGCGCAGACTATCTTCATCTGTCCCGCTTCAACCTTTGAAACATCAAGGATATCATTTATTATTGAAAGCAGTGACTCTCCGGCCGACCCAATATTTGACGAATAATGCAATATCTGCCTGTCAAGACTTTCTCTTCTGATCATCTCGTTCATACCGAGAATTGTATTTATGGGCGTTCTGATCTCATGGCTGACTCTGGCAAGAAATTCAGACTTGGCGTTGTTGGCTTCGTCCGCTCTTTTTCTTTCCTTCTGAAGTTCTTCCATGATCCTGTGACGTTCGGTAGCATCGCTTACGATCACCAGATTACCTGTTTTTTCTCCGAACACGTCCCTCATGATATGAAGCGTCACAAGGCAGTGTCTGCCGTTTCCTCTCGCAGGTGCCTCAAAGCTGATCTGATCCGACTCCCAGAACTGCAGCTCTTCTTCCTTGATCCTGAAGAGCTCGCTCAAAAGAACCTGTTGTCCTTTTTTCCCTTCAAGTCCGAGGAATTTTACGGCCTCTTCGCTTGCCTGAACCAGAACTTTATTATTGTCATATATAAGTACGGAAGTACTTACCAGATGGAAAATATACTTTCCTGCATTTGCCTCGATAAGCTGAGAATTTGCAACCGACTTTGTGAGCGAGAACATACAGACCGTGCATATGAACTGAAAGAATGTGCTAAGCGGGATCGCCGTATAGCCGATACTCGGAAGCAGGGTATCGAAAACGTTTCCGAGTACAAGTCCACCGAGTGCGACAAACACACGTTTTCCTATGTATTTATTTTTTGCCGAGCTTTTCTTGGAAATCAGTTTAAATACCATCGCAAAATAAATCAACGAAAGTATTATGGTAAGAACAACATAAAGCAGTCCGAAGAAATCAAATTTAAAGGTATATGACATTCCCCAGGAAGTTCTGTAGAATTCAACACTTTCACGTCTTATATTAAAGGGATATATCACTATGAATCCGAGAGCAAAGATTTTTATCAGGCGTTTAAGGGACCTTCTCATATCAACCCAGCCGAGTATGAGAATCGAAAGAAGGATCAGGCTGGCAAAAACGCCGAACATTCCGATGCAACGGAACAGATAGGCCATTTCCTCGCTTTCCTGGGTGATAAGCTCACCGAAGCAAAAACTCCAGACGGCGCCTCCGATAGCATAAGCCGCAAAAAGTCTGTTGCTGCGATTCTTGCGTCTCTCACCGAGAAGCATGGTCACCGCAAATACAATATCACAGATTGCTGTTGCGAATAGGATGTTTTCAAGAAAGTTTTCCATTAAATAACTCCGAAATAATTAGCGGCTCATACCGGTTTAACATCACTGGTTTTGCTTCGGTCAGGACTGAATTTCGAACTGACCCGTAACTTTTATATTACCACAAGTAACGCTTATTCACAAGGGAAACATACATTTCCGGGCTGCCGGACAACACTCGACTTTACTTTTCCGAAAAAACGTGCTATTATGTATTCTGTTTTCGTGAAGTGCAATCCGGCTACCGATCTCCGCAGCCGATTGCCGGCCATCAGGCGCTCTGTTTTGTCGGAGGCATAGATAATAAAGGAAGAATCATGAATGTTTACAAAAGAATGTCCATAATCCTCTCCTCGGGCATCATGCTTATCGGACTGCTCACTTTTTATATCAGTTCCGGCATGGGGTATCCCGTTACGGGTTCTATGGACAAAATAGAGGCATCGGTCGTCATAAGTGCGAAACCCGCTACTCCCCTGACACCGACGCCCACACCCACTCCCGAGCCGAACATTCTGCTCAGGGAATCCTACCCCGAGATTCACGACCTTATAAAGAGCTACTACGATGCAAAGCTCGAAGTGGATAAGGAAGCGTTCAGGAATCTCGTTACAGATATTTCATATATCAATATTGATGAAATCCAGGCAAAAACGTCCGCTGTTACTTCATTTACGGACATTACCTGCTATACCAAGAAAGGGGTCGGCGAGATCGATCTCGTTTGTTATGTAAAATATTACATGGATATCGTGACGATCGATACACCCGTACTCTCTCTTGATGAGCTTTTCATTCAGTACGATGAAACGGGAGATCCTCTCATTTTTATGGGTGAACTTGATACCGACACCCGTAATGAGCTCGTCAAGCTCAGAAATGATGCGGATGTTTCGGAACTGATCTCTTCCACTCAAAAAGAGATCGACGAATCGCTTAAGAACGATGAAGACCTGCTTGCTTTCTGGCAGCGCAATATGAACAACGAACCCGAACCTGTTCAGGAAACCGCTTTACATGTGAGTCCGCGCGATCTTCCGCCCGAAGAAATGGAAGCGGAACTTGCCAGAGTCGCAGCAGAAAATGCCGCTTTGGCAGCAGCCGTTCCGGGATAACGCAGGTGAGTGAACCACACGGCAACCCGGTTACCGTGGATTTCCGCTTACGATCCTAAGTCAGATGACAAACAATAACACAGACATTACGATCTTTATCATTAAGGGCTTCCAATACGGCGGCCCTTAATTCTTTTACATCAGAGCAGTCAAAGGCTTTAGCCTTAAGTGCCCCGGCTATCCCGGCATAACTGAACGAATCATCAAGATCGGTAGCGATATAATGACCCGAGAAACGATCTTTCTGCATAGTACGCACCATACCGAGCACGCCGTTATCAAAAACGATTTCGATAATGGGCAGCTTATTGGTAACAGCTGTCATTATCTCAGACATATTCATGCGGAAAGATCCGTCACCCGCAAAGTTGATAACCGTTCTTTCCGGGCAACCCGCTTTTGCACCGATCGCAGCCCCAAGGCCGAAGCCCATGGTTCCGAGACCACCCGATGTAATAAGGCTTCCGGGGCGGTCATAATTGATCGAATTTACGGCACTTATCTGGCATTCACCGACTTCTGTCACATAGACAGCATCGCTGCCGGCCATTTCACCGACGATCCGGGCGGCAATGTCGCCTGTGAGCGCCATATCATCTGTCAGCTTACCGTCACGTTTCTTTATATCACTGAGAGCCGATCTCCATTTACTGTAATCAGTGTTCCTTCCGATCACTCTTTTTTTCATAACCGGAAGCAATGCTTTGAAAAATGCATCCGCATCTGACTGAAGCGATATATCGGCCTTGACGTTCTTGTTAAGCTCTGCCTTGTCTATATCCGCGTGAATGATCCTGCATTCTCCCATATATTCCCCGTTATCACCGGTCAGCCTGTCGCTGAAACGGCATCCTACGGCAAGTATCAGATCACTGTGGCGCATCGCATAAACCGCGGCCGGCCTGCCGTATTCTCCGCCCATACCAAGTGAAAGCGGATCACTTCCGGGGATCGCTCCTCTTCCCATCATCGTATCTACGACCGGAATCCCAAATTCTTTTGCAAACAAAGTCAGCGATCTGCCCGCTCCGCTTCTGATGCAGCCTCCTCCGGCAACTATAACGGGTCTCTTTGAATGAAGAAATGCAGTCGCTATCTTTCCGACGGTGCTTTTATACCCCGGCATAAGCGTCCATTCGTTTTTATCCACATTCTTCTTTTCAAACAATTCCCTGCCCGCTGTGATGTCCCCAAGCGGTTCATATTCACAGACGCTCTCGGTTACATCCTTTGCTATATCTACAAGTACGGGACCCGGACGTCCCGAACCCGCAACACGAAAAGCACGTCTGAGTGATTCTGCCAGACGGCTTACATCCTTTACGATAAAATTATGTTTTGTGACAGGTATTGTTATACCCGCTATATCCACTTCCTGAAAACTGTCTCTTCCGAGGTTTCCGACAGGAACGTTGATCGTTATCGCCACTACCGGTGATGAATCCATATACGCCGTAGCTATTCCGGTAACAAGATTTGTCGCTCCCGGACCGGATGTAACAAGGCATACGCCCGTCTTCCCCGTAGCCCGGGCATATCCGTCAGCCGCATGAGCCGCACCCTGTTCATGAGTTGTCAGGATATGACGTATCCCCTTCCCTCTCTCAAAAAGCGCATCATAAACAGAAAGGACCGTTCCCCCGGGATATCCAAACAGGGTCTCCGTCCTCTGCTCCTTAAGACATTCTATTATTATCTGTGCTCCTGTCAGCTGCATTTTCAGATGATCTCCTCTATGTTGATATTACGTTCCCTTGAAAGGTCCACAAAGATATCATCAACCTGGACTATCGGCTTCGCAAGCTCAGAGTTATTCATCAGAACAATCTTTCCGACCGAGCCGTCCGAAAGTCTGACAGAATGATTGATATATGTTTCGGTGATATTATGTAAAAGAGGCACAAGATAACGGGGATTATACTTAAGTCTTTCCGAACCCTCAAGACTTGCGATCACCGCAAACGGACATATACGGCTTCTGTAAACACGATCACACGTAAGCGCGTCATAAACATCTGCGATCGACACGATCATCGAGAACGGTTCAAGCTGCTCCGCGGTTTTTCCAAAAGGATAACCGCTTCCGTCGGCACGCTCATGATGCTGAAGCGCAACCATCTTGACTCTGTCATCAATACCCTTATCCTTGAGCATATCATAACCGAGAATTGTATGTTTCTTAACTATATTGTACTCATCCACCGTAAGCGCTTCGGGTTTGAGAAGTATTTCTTTCGGAATAGCCGTTTTCCCGATGTCATGCATAAGCCCCGCCAGAGTAAGCTGCCTTATATCTTCATCGGACATATCAAGCCATCTTCCGAAACAATTAGATACGATCGCAACATTGACACTGTGCATGTATGTGAGCTCATCATAGTCCCTTATGCAATGAAGCATACCAAAGATCCTGGTCTTGCCGCCGCTCTCATTTATTATCGTATCAACCTCATTGAGAAGAAGATCTTCATCAAGCTCTCCGTCATCAGCCATGATCTTAACAAACGAATCCTTGAGAAGGGAAACGGTTTCGTCATATCTCTTGGAGAACTCACGAAATTCGACACTGTTTTTAAGCTGCTGTGTCAGCGTTTCACGTCCCGTGTCCGCACCGGGCACAGGGTAAACCCAAATCGTGTCTATGCTGTAAAACATTATCTTTGAGATTTTTGTGGCATCAAGAATCGACCCCGCATTGAGAATAACCTGGTTACTTCTTGAATATATATCCTTGGCCAGCTCCATTCCCGGGGTCGCTCTGCTTATTGAAATTCTCTCCGATTTTCTGTAATCCGGCATGTCGTCCTCCTATAAAGAAGTCTCATCGGGCAATTCTTTTGACTTACACGTTCCAAAACTGGAAAATTGATCAAAGCAGCGCAAAACGATCACATTGTTTGTGATTTACATAAATTGTATCATATTTTCAGAATTTAGCAACAATTACTCATCATTTGCCATATATCGATTCTATTACCCTCAAATTATGGTTTAACTGTGGGATCGGTCCCGAAGCCTTAACCGCATCCGTTCTTTTTTGAACAAAATCCTTTAGCTTGACCATATACTCTTCCTGGGTGATCTCTCCTTCCGCAACCTTTTGCAAGCCTTTTTCCCAGCTTGCCGTAAGCTCCGGATTAAGAAGGGGTCTGACACTTGCATTTACAACCTCATACACGAGTTCCCCCAGTTTTGTGGGCGTAATGATCTGAGTTTTTTTGTTAAGATTCATATACTGAATCTTAAAAAGTTTTCCTAGTATCTCGGCCCTTGTTGCGCTTGTTCCGATCCCGCTCGATTTGATCTGTGCCCTGAGATCCTCGTCTTCGATAAGCTGTCCCGCATTTTCCATTGCAAGTATCATGGATCCCGAATTATAACGTTTCGGCGGCGAGGTTTCACCCGGCTTTATCTTAAGATCTTTTACGTCAAGGACATTTCCTTTCTTAAGCGAGCTCAGTACTTCAATATTTCCCACACCCACTTCCGTGTCCTGTTCTTCGGCGTTCCTGTCATCGGAAGCATTATCGTCTTCCCCTTTTTCTTCATCTTGTTTTTCGGGCTTTTTCCCTTTAGTGTCCGGAGATTTTTTGCCGGCCGCAAACGGATAAACGGTCAGAAATCCCTCGTCTTCAAGTGCCTTAAGAGAAACACCGAACCATTCACCTTTGTACAGATCGTTTTGAGCAGACTTTTCAGATCCGCTTTGTTCTTCCTGCTCCGCCGGCTTTATCAGCGTACCCATCGATATTTTTCTGTAGGTTGCGGGCGGATAGAATATTGCCAGAAATCTTCTGGATATCAGTTCATAAACACGGCCCGAAAGAGGCTTAAGCGCAGCAAGTGCGGAAAGCCCCTGTCCCGTGGGGACAATAGCATAATGATCGGTGATCTGCTTGTCGTTGACATATCTTGTCCTTGCAATCCCTTTATATGAACCTTCTTCAAGTATCTTCTGCACATAAGGCGCAAAATTAGAGACATTTTTAAGACCGCTTATGTTTTTTACGATTTCTTTTGCAACGGCAGTCGAAAGAACTCTTGCGTCAGTTCTCGGATATGTAACAAGTTTCTTCTCATAAAGCTCCTGCGTGATCTTCAGCGTCTCATCGGGACTTATCTTGAAAAGTCTGGAGCATTCGTTCTGTAGCTCCGCCAGATTGAAAAGAAGGGGTGGTTTTTTGATCTCCTTCTTTTTTTCGAGTGAGGCAATGGTGGCTTTTTGTCCGTTTACGGAATCGATCAGCTCCTGTGCATCCTTTTCTTCAAGAAAGCCGTTATCTTTGTACAGGCGCGTACTTCCGAAATAACGTGAACCCTCAACTGCTTTAAATTCGGCATCGACAGGAATTCCGCCTATATCAAGGGTTGCGATGACCCTGTAAAAAGGTGTCTTGACAAAATCTCTTATCTCACGTTCCCTGCGAACCACCATTCCGAGAACGCAGGTCATCACTCTTCCGACCGAAATGGCACTTCTCTTTTCACCGCTGCTTATCCCGTTTCCGTATTTTAACGTAAGGACTCTCGAAAAATTTATCCCCATCAGATAATCTTCTTTTGCACGCAGATACGCCGCATCAGAAAGATCGTCATATGCCGAAAGCGGCTTTGCCTCCCTGATTCCGCGAAGTATTTCCTCTTCCGTCTGAGAATCGATCCATACACGCCTTTTATCGCGCCCGGCAGGTACACCGGCCATCATATCAACCAGTCTGTATATATATTCCCCTTCACGTCCCGAGTCGGTGCAAACATATATTCTTTCAACATCATTGCGGTTTAAAAGCCCCTTTACGATGTTAAACTGTTTTGCAACTCCCGGGATGATCTCGTATTTAAACTCAGTCGGAATAAAAGGAAGCGTGTTAAATGTCCAACGCTTTAATTCGGGATCATACCCCTCCGGATATGTCATCGTTACCAAATGACCTACGCACCAGGTAACAACGGCATCCGAAGATTCCATATAGCCGTCGCGCTTTGTAAAATTACTGTGCAGCGCTTTGGCAAATTCTGCCGCAACGCTTGGTTTTTCCGCAATATATAAATATTTACCCAATACCGTTTTCCTCTTTTATTTTGTTCACTTATTATAACACAGGCCCGGAAACATTATAAAGTTCCCGGGCCTTAAATAATCGTTTTTCCGATCATGTCCTGCAAACCGATCCGCAACTGTCATCAAAGAATGAAGCTCTCCATGTTCTGATTGAGTTCCGCAGCCTGCGTACTCAAACCGGCCGTCTTGTCTGCAAGGATTTCCATCATTCGAACCTGATCCTCAACCTGAGTTCCCAGATCCTTTGTAGCCTGCGCAACATGAGCTGCTACGGCAACAATGTTTTCGATTGACGACGAAACCGCGTCCTTATCACCTGTCATCTCATGAAGCTGTTTCATGATGGATTCAAGCTGATTTGCCATTTCATCGATACAATCATTGATCTGACCGAATACCGAATTGGTCTCAAGAAGTATCCTGCTCTGATCCGAAACAAGCTTATTGGTCATCTTAGCCGAGGTAACGGCATTCTGCGTACTCTCGTTGATCTCGGAAATTATCTGATTGATCTGTTCGCCCGCTTTGATCGATTCGTCCGCAAGTTTGTGAATTTCTTCGGCAACAACCGAGAATCCTCTGCCTTGTTCTCCTGCTCTCGCAGCCTCGATGGAAGCGTTAAGGGAAAGAAGGTTCGTCTGCTCGGCTATCTCGTTCATCGTTTCAGTGATCTTCGAGATACCCATAGCTTTCTTTACAACGCTGTCGATATCGGAAACAAGGAGATTGATATTATTCGTCGTAATGCTGTTCTGTTCATTAAGACTTGCGATCGTCTTTCTGCCCTTTTCGGAAATATCAACCGTCTTATCAACCGTAGCATCTATCTGGCGCGTGTTATCATTGATCGCATCGATACGTTTTGAAAGTACCGCCATCTTATCGGCCGAAGTATCGGTATCAACTGCCTGACCCTGAACCTGTGAATAAACGTCGCCGAGAGATCCCGAAACAACCTTCATCGAAGAAACAAGACGTTTCGAGGTCTTTGCAACTCTTGATGACGATGTGTTAACCTCTTCACTGAATCTCGTAACATCTTCAACGATCGAGTGAATTCCGAGTACCGTTTTATCGATCGTATCCGTAAGCTGTCCGATCTCGTCCGTTCTTTCGGTAGTAAATTCCTGTGAAAGGTCTCCGTCGGCAACCTTCGCAAGATTATTACATGTTCTCTTGAGTGTTCTTGCGATACCCGAGGAAATAAGAAGTCCCGTACCGAGAGCAACCACGGCTCCGATTATAACGAATACAAAGGTTATGACTCTGATGGTTGTAAGCTCAGATGCCAGATTTTCCTCCGGAACAAGTGCACAAAGGATGATATCCGAATCACCGAGTACCGATCTGTAGAAGAGATACTTGTCGCCGTCATAATCAATCTCGGTTGTCAAACCGTCAAGTTCTTTATTATAAACGTATTCGGCAAGTTCGGGGTTATTGAAAGTCACTTCATAGCCGATTTCTCCCGCAACGATGTTACCGTCGGATCCAAGTGTCTGCTCAACGTTAAGTTCCTCGTGATCGTTAAGTACAAGACCGATAATACTGCCGTCGCCGAGGCTTGTTCCGCCGAGCGTTGCCTGCATGATATCTTTGTTGACGTCAAAAGCAATAATACCGTCGTTTTTCTTCATCATCCTGACGAATGTCATACAGTACGTATCCGGTTCTCCCCAGAATGTTTCATCGATGAAGGGATGAGAGAGCGACCAGAAAGCACTTTTTCCTTCAGCGAAGGGTTTTGCCTCTTCGGTATCCCAATACGGAAGGAACATCTCCGCGTTGGCATTTCTGTTCTGACTCTCGGACTTCTTGTATGAGAAAATAGGTTTACCCTGATTGCAAAGGATATAATAATCTTCAAGGTAATCGGTCTGCTTTATATAGCCGCCGTTCGTATTATAGATTGAATTGAATACCTTCTTTGTAGTCTGATCGGTACCGGTGTTACGATCAAAAAGATTGTAATAGTAATTGACCACATCGGCATCCGTCGAAAGGTTGGCCGCTTTATTCTTTACGGAAGAAAGCATAAGCTTGAGATACTTGTCCGTAGCAGACATCGTACTCGAAACACTGAGATTACATTTATTGATAACGGTATCGGAAGCCATGTTATACGAAACAATACCTACCACGATGATAAGTATCACAGGTATAACAAACGCTGCCATGAGTTTCCATCTGATCTTTGTATATCTGCGCAGCTGTCTTGCTTTACGTCTGCTTCCCGGATTATCGAGATCGTAGGCATTAATATCCTCAATCTTTCGGATCTTTCTGTAGAATTTGACACAGGCCTTTCCGATCATGGTGAAAAATCTGCCGACCGCGCAAAGGACTTTCAGAGCCGTTCCCTTAAAATCAAACGGCTTCTTTTCTTTGACTTCTTCGGCAGCATCCGGCCCGTCCTGTTCCTCAGCGTCTGATACTTCGGCATCATCAGCCGCCTGTTCATCAAGAGCCGCCTTTTCTTTAGCCTCTTTCTTTTCGAGAGCCTTCTTCTCTTTAGCCGCCTTCTTTTCAAGAGCTGCCTGTTCTTTAGCGGCTTTCTTTTCAAGGGCCGCTTGCTCTTTTGCAGCTTTCTTTTCAAGGGCTGCCTTTTCTTTAGCAGCTTTCTTTTCAAGAGCTGCCTGCTCTTTTGCGGCTTTCTTTTCAAGATCCGCCCGTTCCTTCTCAAGACGCACGATCTCTTCCTCGCTCATGTCTGCCTGTTCTGACGCAGGCTCAACAATCCCGGACTCAGTCATCTCGTTTTGCTCAACTTCACCCGGAATTTTCTGCCCATCGGCAGGATCGAAACCATCATACATGATGTTACCGCTTTCGTCACGAATATCGCCCATACACTTCTCCTATAAAGAAGCACCTATATCGCTTCTTTTTATTCTCCTACAGAACCTATTATACAAGGCTCACACCATCGCTTATCAACTACTGCGAAAAACATCTCTCTTAATCTTAACATAGGATAATGGTCTTTTCAATCAAATCTTCGCTGAACAAGCGGGCAACATAGGCTTCAGAAGCACTTTCCCTGATGTTTTTGCCCACAATCCGTAACCTTGGGACACTTGTAACATACCTCATTTACCGAGTATCCTTTTTCGAGATATTCGCGAATATTGGCCAAAGTAGTATCAGCAATATTTGATAATGCTTCCCTTGTCAGGAATGCCTGATGGGAAGTTACGATAACATTCGGCATCGAAATAAGCCTGGCAAGATTGTCATCATCTATTATATGGCCGGAATAATCATGGAAGAAGATGTTCGACTCCTCCTCATATACGTCAAGGCAGGCTGCGCCGACCTTTCTCGCCTTTATGCCCTCGATAAGCGCCTCCGTATCGATAAGGGCGCCACGGGAAGTATTGAGTATGACCACGCCTTTTTTCATGAGCGCAATGCTCTTATCGTTTATCATGTGACGCGATTCATCGTTGAGCGGGCAATGAAGCGAAATGATATCGCTTCTTTTAAACAGTTCATCGAGTGTCACGTACTCGATCCCCGAGCCTTCCGCAGGGAACTTGTCATATGCGATTATGTTCATTCCGAATCCCCTGCATATGTCTATAAGTATGCGGCCTATCTTTCCCGTTCCGACTACGCCCATGGTCTTCCCGTGAAGATCGAAGCCCATCATGCCGCTGAGTGAGAAATTAAAGTCCCTCGTTCTTATGTACGCTTTATGGATCCTTCTGATCGAAGTCAGAAGCATTGCGATCGCATGCTCCGCAACGGCGTAAGGCGAATATGCGGGAACCCTGACGATATGGATCCTTTCATATGCGTATTCGATATCTACGTTATTGTAGCCCGCGCATCTGAGCGCCAGAAGCTTTATACCCATTTCCACAAGCTTGTCTATCACAGACTTATTTATGTCGTCATTAACGAATACGCACACTACATCACATCCGTCGGCAAGCATCACCGTATCCGGTGTAAGTCTTGTCTCCAGGTATGTTATCTCGAATTCCGAGTCTTTGCTTGCCTCGACAAACGAGTTCTTATCATAATCCTTGGCATCATAAAATGCCACTTTTATCTTGTCCATATCTGCCTCCTTTTACCTTTCAATCTATAGAGCGAGCACCTCACGTTCACAGTCTTCACGGCGCTTTACAGCGAGTCTTCATATACCCCGGGACGACCTCTTCGTTGCGCTCACGGTTTTAAATTGTACCACATATTCATTATATTGTCATTTACCATAAAGCATGATATAAATATATAAGCAGCAGTAACCCACATTCACAACCCTAAGGGTATCAGAGAGGTTTTTATGAAAAAAAGACTCGTAAATCGTGTGTTCTCATTTATATCATTACTTGCAGTATTTTCACTTTTATTTTCCGGCACGCAAGCCTTGGCTTTTGATATCAAAACGCCGACCGACGAACTGAACGCAACGATCACGGCTGCTGCGAATGACTTTGCGGCTCAGTTCGGTCTTGACGCACGGTACGAA
>JAILKT010000098.1 GCA_024693545.1 Lachnospiraceae bacterium | reverse complement strand
CAATTCTACAACCGCGTCACAGCACTCGTCAATGAATTCGTAATCATGCGTTACCACAAAAACAGACTTCCCGATCTCTTTCAGATGCTTCATTTCATCGGCAAGGCGCAGCATATTCCGCTCATCCATACCGCTTGTGGGTTCGTCGAGAAAAAGTATATCGCGTCCCGAAGCAACACAAGCCGCGATTGCAACCCGCTGCTTCTGTCCGCCGGACAATGCCATGGGATGACTCTCCCCAAACGCTTCAAGGCCGAGCCTTTTCAGTATTTCTGTGGCATTTTCCTTTTTCTCTTTTTCGGGAAGTTTCTCATCCATGCCGATCGTAAGCTCGGTAAGTACACTGTCGGTAAAGAGCTGATGATTCACATCCTGGAAAACCATATAACAGTTTTTTATACGTTTTTTGCTTTTCCACTCCTCACCTTTCAGATAAACTCTCTCACGCCGCGATTTAAGTATCCCGCAAAGGGACTTTATGAGCGTACTTTTGCCGACTCCGTTCTTCCCAACGATCGCGACTATGCGGTTAAGAGGAAGGTGCATATCTTTCAAGGAAAGAATTTGTTCTTTTTTGTTGTATGAGTATTCCAGCCGCGATATGAATATATCGGGCTCATCACCGCTTTGCTCCCTTTCGGGTCTTACGGGCTCATCACCGCTTTGATCCATTACGGGACTTTCAGACTCATCACCGCTTTGCTCCCGGACGGTTTTTCCTTCCGCCTTCCTCTTAGCCCTGTCTATATACTCCCGCTCATCAA
Source organism: Lachnospiraceae bacterium (assembly GCA_024693545.1). Classification (GTDB taxonomy): domain Bacteria; phylum Bacillota; class Clostridia; order Lachnospirales; family Lachnospiraceae; genus RUG11977. Next base: position 5,270 of record JAILKT010000098.1, on the reverse strand, counting down.
ACGGGCGTATTCCTATTTTTTTGCTGTCCTGTGGGGACATTTTCTTTATTTCTTCGGAATCGATGATCCTCTCGATCTTTCCGTTTTTCATGACGATCAATCGGTCAACAAGATCTTTGAGATAATACAGCCTGTGCTCGGCTATAATCACCGTTTTTCCTTCTTTTTTCCATATCCCGAGGATCGACCGAAGCTGCTCGATGGACTCACGGTCGAGATTTGACGACGGCTCATCAAGGATGACCGTTTTCGGATGCATGACCGCGACACTCCCGCATGCGATCCTTTGCTTTTCTCCGCCGCTCAGCTCAAAAAGGCTTCGTCCCCTGAGCTTTTCGAGATTCAGATCGTTTGTGACTTCATCTATGCTCCTGAGTATCTGCGACGGTTCGGTCCCTATGTTTTCTGCGGCAAACGCAAGCTCACTGTCCGTATCCACATTGAAAAACTGACTTCTCGGATTCTGAAATACGCTTCCGATCGTGCGTCCGAGCTCTACGATTCCCTTTTCAAGCACATCCTCACCGTCGACCTCGATGCTTCCCGTAATATCTCCGTGGTAATACTTTGGAACAAGTCCGTTTATAAGCCTTGTAAATGTCGTTTTTCCGCAACCGCTTTCTCCCGTGAGGACGATAAATTCCCCATCCGAAATCGTCAGGTCTATATTTTCAAGATTTCCCTTGTCGGTCTTGTTTCCGCAATATTTAAAAGAAACATCAGAAAACTTTATCATCCCGTTATCGCACCTCCGTAAAAGATGTGCATGACAAGTCCTGCTATGGCAATAGCAGAAAACAGAAGATCCTGCCAGGAAAATCCGACTTTGGCTATGTGCGTTCGCTTTCCCTTCACCGACAGACATTTCGTCATCGATGCCGCCGACAGTTCATCGGCGATCTTTGAGACCGACATCGCCATGGGAACCGTAACATATTCGAGTTTCTGCATGATGCTCCCCGAACCTGCACCGATCCCGCGCATTTTCATGGCATTTCTTATGTCTTCCCACTCCTCCTTGATCGTCGGGAAGAAGCGGAACATTACCGCAAACGGTATCACTATCACCTTCGGGACATGCATTCTCTCCATCGCCGTAACAAATTCGCTGACTGTCGTCGTTTTCATCACAATGTATGCCATCATGCCTCCCGCAAGGAAGCGCGAGACAAGTCCGGTGGTGAAAAGGATCACGGTAAGAAGCACTCTGTTCATGCTCACCATCGTATAGCCTTCCAACACGAAAACATACGTATACATCGCCGCATATATGCCCGCGCCGCTATACATCCTGTTCTTGAGCATGATTATAAAGGGTATCGCAACCATCGCAAGACGCACATAGAAGAATACACCGCTTATCTTCCCCGTCATCATCACCACATTGATGACTATGAGCAGAAATACTTTTGTCCTTGGATCAAGTTTTCTTGTCATTCTGTCATTCCTGCTTTTTCAAAATGCTTATGAAGGAGGCGCTTTGCAAAAAGTCCTCCGAGAAGTCCGCCCACTACGGCGATGATGATCATTACAAAGAACATCCAGTCAGGTGTGAGTGACTTGATAACTTCGACATAATCGGGGCCGTAACCTTCTTCAAGACTCGAAAGGTAATTGTCTCTGAAGCTGAAGAACAAAGGAAGTCCCATTCCGCCCATCCAGAGCATCATAGTTCCGCAGACAATGACCGCAGCCTTGGGACTCTTGTAGTTTCCGAGCTTCCATACGATATCGCTGATGACCCCTGCTACTACCGCAAAGATAAGTGCCTGCCAAGGTCTTCCCATGATAACCGTGATCACACCGAGAAGGATTCCCATGATCGTAAGCATTCCGGGTTTCTTTGCCTTTGTGAGGAATATCATTATCGGGATTGCGCCCACGAATCCTTCAAAAACACCTGCAAATACAAATATCTGGGGGATAAATCCAAGCATCGCAAATATGAAGATGCACAGAAAATGTATTGCCGTATATATACCTATATTGATAAGATCTTTTACATCAAGCCTTTTACTCATTTTTTTCACGCTCCTTTTTTCCATTTTATGTCTGAATTGGCTTTTTGTATAAACTTCCTGTACTCACCGTCCTTAGCCATTAGTTCACTGTGAGTACCTCTCTCCGCTATACCCCCGTCGGCGATGACAAGTATCTCGTCGGCGTTTTGTATGGTTTTTAGGCGATGTGCGATAACGAGCAGCGTCTTGCCCGAAACAAGCTCGCTTATAGCTTCCCGGATCAGGCTTTCATTGTCGGCATCGATCGACGCCGTTGCCTCATCAAGGATAACTATGGGCGAATCTTTGAGGATGCAGCGTGCTATCGAGATCCTTTGCTTTTCACCTCCCGAAAGCGTCGCTCCGCCTTCGCCTATCACCGTATCGAATCCGTTCGGAAGAGCCGTTATAAAATCATAACACCGCGCCTTCTTTGCGGCCTCCTCCACTTCTTCACGCGTCGCCCCGGGGCGTCCCATCACAATATTGTTGTAGATCGTGTCCTTGAAAAGGTATACGCGCTGGAAAACCATACTTATCTGTTCCATAAGATCATGAAGTGAAACGTCTTTAATGTTTATACCCCTGACCTTCACTTCACCTTCCTTAACATCCCAGAACCTCGCAAGCAGATTTGCGATCGTACTCTTTCCGCTGCCCGAAGCTCCCACAACCGCCGTCATGGTATTCTTCTTCATGGCAAACGAAATATTTCTTAAAACCTCTTTTTCATCGTAACCGAAAGTGACATTCGAGAATTCGACCTCATTTCCGTCGTATTCCTTGGGGAATGTTTTCTTTCCTTCGTCGGTCAGTTCCGGAACGTTCAGCACTTCTTCGATCCTGTCCATACATGCGCTCATGACCGTAAGTCTTGTAGACTCGTTATATAACGCATATACAGGCACATACAGATCGAATATGAAGAGCATCAGCCCCACAAACGACGAAACATCCATCCTCCCCGTAAGGACAAGGAAAGTGCTCAGCGCCAGAGTAGCTGCACTTCCGAGCGCATATATGCTTCCGAGCCCGATGTTCCAGGGATGAACGGTGTGTTCAAATGATATATTCTCCTCGCAGCTTTTCTCAAAATTGTTCGAAAGATCTTTTGAGGATTTTCCTATGAGGTTATAAGTCTTTATGATATTCATTCCCTCGGTGTAATCTATTACAGCGGAGGTCAGCTTTTCAGCCTGTGCCTGCCTTACACCCGAATGCTTCAGGATCTTGCTCTTTGAAGCACTGCCGAGGGCAACTATCGCGGCCACCGCAAAGAGACCGACAAAACCGAGTCTGTAATCGAACACGAAAAGGAAAGCTACCATGATCGCTTCCGAGAAAATATAAGTCATCAGCTGCGCGATCTGGGACATGCAGACCTCTTCAACCATTGACATATCCGTTGTGAGGATCGAAGAAACCTTTCCGATATTACCCTCTGTGTAATATCCCATGGGCAGGTTCTTAAGATGCTCTCCTATCCTGAGCCTCATGTCGGCAAACATCTCAAATCCCGTGGCCGACTGAAGTCTGTCCGCTATATACTGTGCGATTATCTGAATAAGGAATACAAGTCCCATAGCGAGTGCCGATTTCCAAAACAGATCCGCCGTTACTTCTCCCTCGAAGAAAGCCTTTATCACAAAAAATGCCACAATGACGGGAGCTTTCATAAGAAGTCCTTTTATGAAGCAGAACAGATATGCCAAACGTATCCTGTACTTCCTTTTTCCGGCTGCTTCAACGATCCTGTGTATCATTCCGATCATGTCTTCATCCCTCCTTAATGCTCCACTCATCCGTTTTAGCCTGGGCATTCCACAGCTTCGCATAGGCGTCGCAGCCCTTAAGCAATTCCTCGTGAGTCCCCATCGCTGCGATATTGCCGCTGTCCATTACGATTATGTTGTCAGCGCATGTTATCGACGGGAGACGATGTGCTATTACGATGACCGTCTTGTCTTTGATCACTTCCGAGATCGCAGCGTTCATTTTTTCCTCGTTTTCGGGATCGATGAATGCCGTAGCCTCGTCAAGGACTATGACCGGCGCATTCTTTAGGATCGCACGCGCGAGGGCGATCCTCTGTCTTTCCCCGCCGGAGAGCATCTTGCCGCTGTCGCCGGCCTTGGAGTCGATTCCGTTCGGAAGCCTGTCGAGGAATTCGTTGCACTGAGCTCTCTCCGCCGCATCCAGAACGGCCTCCCTGCTTGCGCCCGGATTTCCGAGCAATATATTTTCGTAAATCGTCGTATTGAACAGGAACTGCTCCTGGGCGACGTACGATATCCTGTCGTTTAACGCCTCAAGACTCATGTCCGTGATATCCTGACCGCCGAGCGTTATTTTTCCGGCGCTTATGTCATAAAAATGAACCAGCAGCTTTGCCAGCGTTGATTTTCCGCTGCCCGATTCACCGACAAGGGCAGTCATCGAATTTTCCTTTATATCAAGCGAAACGCCGTGCAAAACCTCTTCGTCTTTGTATGCAAATCGTACATTCTCAAATCTGATGTCGTGATTTTTTCCTTCAAATCCCTTATCAGATACTTTCAGGCTTTCACCCTCGGTAAGCTTTTCTATGGCATTAACCTTGTACTTTATCTGGGGAAGTGTTCCGCCGAATGTCCCGACTTTAAGAAGCGGTGTTGCGGCCGATATTGTCATGCATATGATGAGCGCAAATTCGGAAAGAGTAAGCGATCCGTTCGAGATAAAGCTCACACCCGCCGGAAGCGAAAGAAGCGTCATACAGGGCAGAAGCGCCGTTATAACGGCCATAAACGGCCAGCACAGCTTATACCAGTCAAGTGTGTAATCCCTGTAACTGATAACGTCCTTCTTAAATCTCTTAAAAGAATCCTCGTGGCGATTGAATACTTTCACAACCTCCATTCCGTTGATATATTCGACGATGGTGTTGTTCATCTGTCCCGCTGCCGCATAGTATTTGTTCATTCTTTTTACGCATATGCCGAACATTCCGAAGGAAATGACATAAGAAAGGATCAGAACCGCCACACTCAAAAGTGCCATTCTGACGTCGACAAAGAACATTGAAACGATGATAAAAAGTGCGCCGAGAATATTTGAGAATCCCTCAGGAACCGCATGAGCGAGCAGAAGCTCTATTCCGTCGATATCATCGGTAAACATCTTTTTGAGCTGCCCCGTGCCGATATCCTGAATATTTCCGAGCGGCATCCCCTCGATCTTATGCTGAACATATTCCCTCAAATTCTTAAGCGTATGGAACGCACCTTCATG
>JAILKT010000071.1 GCA_024693545.1 Lachnospiraceae bacterium | reverse complement strand
AAGGAACAGACTCATATTTCCAGCCGAGTTTCTCGCAAACTGCCTGAGCAAACTCTACATCAAATCCGCCGACACTGCCGTCATCATTAAGGAACGAATAGGGCGGATAATCAAGATCAAATCCATGCTTAAACGTAAATTCCTCTTCCTTGCCACAAGCAGCAAGTGAGAGCACCATAACCGCAACAAGTAAAAATGCTAATACTTTTTTCATCTTAATACCTTTCTTTCTTACTGTTTTCTTGTTTTCCGTGTTATCACACTACCATGCTAATATACTACAGTCTGAGAAAAAAAGAAAGACTCATCATTCTCATTTTTTGTCCTGTTACGCGCGGCTTATTTACAAATAAAAGGACTGAGTATAAAATAATGGGCTGAATGAAAAAAACTCGATCCGGAGATACAGATATATGAGCTTACCTACAATACTGCAACAGATGGGCGTTATATGCATTCTTGTTGCGATCGGAATATTACTTCAGAAGAAAGGGGTTGTCGATAACCTCACCTCCCGCAAGCTTTCGGCGATAGTTGTGGATGTCTGTAACCCGGCGCTTATACTGGCTTCCATACTCGGCGGCAATATAACTGCAGATCACACCGATCTGATCTATGCGGCGGGGCTCGGAGCCGCGTTATATGCTCTGCTCGTGATACTCGGTTTCGCTATGCCCCACATACTCCGCGTGGCGCCCGATAAGCGTAAGTTTTATAATCTTATGTGCGTTTACACCAATACAGGCTTTCTCGGGATCCCCGTTGCGAAAGCCATCCTACCCGCAAATGCCATCATATACGTTATCGTGATCAATGTATTTTACAGTCTTTTCTTCTATACCCACGGTCTCGCGATCCTCGGAGACGGCCCGGAAGATGTCGGAAAGAAAAAAGAAAACCCTCTCAAGCACATCATCAACCCCGGTACTGTCATGGCGATCCTGAGCCTGGTGGTTTTCTGGTTTAATATTGAGCTTCCGCCCATCATAGGGAACACTATCGAATATGTCGGCAATGCGACCGTTTTCCTTTCGATGGTTCTCCTGGGTGTTTCGATCGCAAGGTCAAACCTCTTCAAGTCGCTTAAGGATGCCCGAATCTGGGTATTCATCGTTTTGCGCCTTGTTCTGCTTCCCGTGCTGATCATAATCGTTATGAACGCTTTCTCGTTCGACAAGACTGCGATCCTCGGCGTAGCGCTCATGGCCGCAGTTCCCGTCGGTAATCTGCCCATGATACAGGCTGAGAAGAAAGGAATGGACTCAACCATCCTTTCTTCCGCGATCGCAGTTACGACCGCAGTGTCGATCCTCACGATCACCGCGATCATAGCTGCCGCCACGGCGCTGCTGTAGGATGCTTCCGCAGTGATGAACCACAACCCCCGTCCCCGGGGGTCCATTGATGAGCCACAACCCCCGTCCCCAGGGGGCCATTTGTGAGCCACTACCCCCGTCCCCGGGGGCCATGAAAATTGTTCGCACTATGATAGCTTTCTTCATGTTTATCGTTTATAATAAGCAAAACAATCATTGGGAGCTATTATGCAAAAGAACTATCAAATAGTTATCGTCGAAGACGACAAAGATCTTTGTGCCGGTTTATGTAAGGCATTGAAAGATGAATCAAGAAGCATTGTTTCCTGTGAGAACCTCAAAGGAGCCAGGGAGCAGATATTTTTATCAACTCCGTCATTGATCCTGCTGGATATCAATCTCCCGGATGGGAACGGTCTTGATCTTGTAAAAGAGATTCGCGAGAAAAATCTGTCATATCCCATAATACTTCTCTCTGCCAATGACACGGATACAGATGTGGTAAAGGGGTTAGAACTTGGTGCGGACGATTACGTCACAAAGCCCTTTTCGCTGAGCGTGTTAAGAGCGCGGGTGAATACTCAGTTACGAAAGAAGGAGTTACTCCCGGAAGAGAACGAAATTACCATCGGAGATTACTGCTTTAACTTTGAACGCATGATCTTCACAGCCTATGGAGAGGAAATCTCATTAAGCAAAACAGAACAGCGCCTTTTGAAACTACTTGTATATAATCAGGGCGTTACTCTTTCGAGGAATGACCTGATAGACAGACTATGGACGGACGGAGCCGAATATGTTGACGAAAACGCGCTCTCTGTGGCGATAAAGCGGCTTCGCGACAAACTTCATGCTAAGGATTATATCAAAACGGTTTACGGACTTGGGTATATGTGGGTAAAAAACAATGGATGAGTTGTTACTGACGCTTGCCGGTATCATTACGGTAGCAGCATTGGCGTTTTCGATCTACAACAGCCATAAAAACAAAAAAGTGCTGGATCACATAGAGCGAATGCTTGACGATGCTGTAAAGGGAGATTTCCGTGAAGTACAGTTTTCAGAAGACAGGGAATCCAAGATAGAATCAAAATTAGCGGATTATCTGGGGTCCTCTGCTCTTTCTGCGGAAAATGTTCGCAAAGAGAGGGATAAGATCAAGACCCTCATCGCAGATATATCGCATCAGACGAAAACACCCATTACCAACCTGCTTCTTCACAGCGAGCTTTTGCGAGAAACGGAATTATCCGACGATCAGAGGGAAAGCTTAGATTCGATCGGTAACGAGGCGGAAAAACTTCGATTTTTGATAGATGCGCTTGTAAAGCTTTCAAGACTCGAAAACGGAATCCTGACCGTTGAAGCCAAGAACGATAATGTCGGGAGACTTATCCGCGAAGTGGACTGCGCTATGCGTAAGAAAGCAGAGTCAAAAGGCTTAGAATTCTTTGTTACCAGTGACGACTTGACTGCTTCTTTTGATTACAAATGGACGTTGGAAGCGTTGATCAACATTGTTGACAACGCCATAAAATATACTGAAAAAGGCAGTATATCTATAACGCTCATGCCCACTGATATGTTTGCCCGTATAAGCGTTAAGGATACCGGCATCGGCATTGCCGAGGAGGATATTCCCAAAATTTTTGCAAGGTTCGGACGGCTCCAGTCTTCCCGTGAAAAGGAAGGTGTCGGCATAGGCCTGTATTTGGCCCGTGAGATAATTTCCAAAGAAGGCGGCTATATTAAAGTGAAATCCAAGCCCGGTGAAGGATCGGAATTCCTAATTTATCTGAGACAATAAGGACGACAAATCTTTCAGAACTGTAAGAATTCACCGGGATTGTGAAAGAATCCTGAAAGAATTAAGTGAGATAATCAGTGTGTAGAACGAAAACTTCTGCACACTTTTTCATTATAAGCGAGGTTTAACATGAGTATTTTAGAGGCAAAAAATCTGGTAAAAGATTATGGGCAGGGTGAGAACTGTGTCCATGCTGTTGCAGGCATTAATCTTGCGGTTGAAAAGGGCGAATTTATATCGATTGTCGGAACATCCGGCAGTGGTAAATCTACTCTTCTCCATATGCTCGGAGGTTTGGACAGACCGACATCCGGAGAAGTAATAGTAGATAAAACTCCCATTTTCGACCTTAAAGATGATAATTTGACCATATTCCGAAGAAGAAAGATCGGCTTTGTTTTTCAGGCATACAATCTTGTTCCGGTACTGAATGTCTATGAGAATATCGTGCTTCCGCTTGAGCTTGACGGCGAAAAGGTTGATAAAGATTATGTCGAAGAAATAATTGATACCTTGATGCTGACATCAAAAAAAGAGGTATTGCCCAATCAGCTTTCCGGTGGACAACAGCAGCGTGTCGCTATTGCCCGAGCACTTGCATTCAGGCCGTCGATCATTCTGGCTGACGAGCCGACCGGAAATCTTGATTCCCAAACAGGTCAGGATGTATTAAGCCTCTTAAAAGTCTCCGCCGATAAGTATGGGCAGACCATTGTTATAATCACACATAACGATGAGATCGCTCAGCTTGCCGATCGCGTCATCAGAATCGAAGACGGTAAAATTGTCTCCGAGTCCGAAAGGAGATGAAGCGTCTATGAAGGTCAATAACAGAAATTGTATTTTCAGAATGTCAGGCAGACTTCTTTTCTCGAACAAGCGAAGAAATCTTATAACGATATTTGCAATCATTCTTACGGCGGTGTTGTTTACTTCACTGTTTACCATTATGATGTCGATCAATTCTTCGTTTGAGAGAAACAACTTCAGACAACTGGGCGGATATATGCACGGAACATACAAACAAGTCACCCCCGCCCAAAAAGAAAAAATTATCAACCATAGCTATATTAAAGAATATGGGGAACGGATGGTTCTGGGGATAATCGCGGACTCTTCTTTCCGAAATCAATCCGCAGAGATCAGTTTCATGGATGATAATACGGCGGAATGGTCATTCATTGAGCTTGAAGAAGGTCATATGCCTGCCCAAAAAAATGAAGTGGTGATGGACAAAGAAGCTCTCAGACTTCTTGGCTATGAGCCTGTGATAGGCGAGAATGTAGAACTCACTTTTGCTTTGATCGGCGATGCGGATGAAAACAATAAGTATACCGATACGTTTACTTTAGCGGGTTTCTGGGAATTCGATTTTATTTCTCCGGCTCATTATATCAATGTTTCAAAAGAGTATGCGGAAGAATTCTCCCGAACTATCGAGAAGCAGGGCCACAAACCGCTGACCACTGACATAAAGGTTATGCTCTCGTCAGCTGTTAATGTATTGGATAGGATGAGTGAGGTTTTTGAGGACGATACGGGATCCGAAGGAATAAGCGCCGATGACTCCATAAAAATAGGTATAAATCCCGGATATACAGTTTCAAATATTAACAACGATGAAATGCTTGAAACGGCAATACCGTTGAGTGCACTTTTGCTTCTTGTAATTTTTGCAGGTTATTTGATCATATATAATATTTTCCATATTTCAGTGGTTAACGATATTCGATTCTATGGTTTGCTTAAAGCGATAGGAACTACACAAAGACAAGTCAAAAGGATCATAAGGTTACAGGCACTGGCTCTGTGTATCGTAGGAATCCCGATCGGTTTGCTCTTGGGATACCTTCTTGGCTCGGTGTTAATGCCGTTTATTATTGAAACAACGAACGTATCCCAAAATTCGCTTTCGATCAGTACTTCACCCATAATCTTTGTTGCCGCGGCCATCTTTGAGATAATCACTGTTTTAATCTCCGTAAGTAAGCCGGGACGTATGGCCGGAAAGGCTTCTCCGATAGAGGCACTAAGATTTAACGATGGCATGGATGGTCGGAAGACAAAAAGATCCACAAGAGGCGCTCGTGTCACACAGATGGCATTCGCCAATACCGGACGCAACAAAAGGAAGACTATACTTGTATTTATTTCGTTGGCCCTTTCGTTGGTTATATTAAATACCGTAAACATGTTTGTCGGAGGACTTGATACCGAGAAATGGCTTGATAAATCAATGTCTGTAGATTTCGTCGTTGGAAAGTATCCGTATTTTAAATATCACGGAATCGGTCAAATTTCAATCAGTGAAGATGAGATCGATCTCATAAAAGAAAACACTGATTCCGCTAAAGGCGGAACTGCATATGAAATCAAAAATTGTCCTCTTATCAATGTAAGCGAAGAAGAATACAGAGCATATCAGGCTCAGGGCGGGATGACTATCGAGATTGTCGGCAAAGACGGTTCTTTTTACATGCCTTATCTCATGGAGGGAATGGATGATCATCTGATAGATAAGCTTAATGTATATGAAGGAGATGCTTCGCTGCTTAAAGACCGAAACAACAGATATATCGCGTTGCTCGCAAATAATGTTAATAACGGAGAATATATTCCGGATGAAAATGCCCCGAAAATAGGTGATAAAATTACAATAGCAGCGGCAACTACCATAGAATATATCGATAAAAGGACCGGCGAACCGGCGACTTATCTTACGTATGATCATCCTGAGTTTCTGGCAGGTACATATTCCGATTTGAACAAGTACGAATATACACTGTGCGCATATGTCGATGTTCCTTCTGATATCAGCCTTAGAAGAACTGCCATAGGATATAATGCTATCGCCTGCTCGGATAATCTGAAAGAAGATTTTAAAGATAACCTTGCTCCCGTATTCTATGCCTTTGATACAGAGTTGCCTGATGCAGAAGAAAAAGCGGAAAGCTATTTGCAGAAACTCAGTGAAGTAAACACCGGCATCACTTATGACAGCAAAGCCGTTAAACGCTCTGAATTTAATGACTTTAAGAATTTGTTTACACTTTTGGGTGGCGTGCTTTGCATGATCATTGGATTTGTCGGAGTCTTGAACTTCTATAATACGGTTGTGGCCGGTATTATAGCACGCAAGAATGAGATCGCGGTTCTGCAGGCAATAGGAATGACCGGTAAGCAGGTAAAAGAGATGCTTATGATCGAGGGCATGATATATACGCTCGGATCGGGTCTTTTGGCGCTCATACTCTCTATTCTTTTTATACCGGCGGTAAATGGTGTGGCAAACAACATTTTTGATATGTATTCTGCTCATTTTTCCATCACACCGATCTTGATCTTTATTCCAATAATGATATTGCTTGGTGTATCGGTTCCGCTTATGTCTTATAAAGGACTCTCCAAGGCAAGTGTTGTGGAAAGAATACGTGAAATAGGATAATTCACTCATTCAGCAAACACTTTTTATCACTTATTCATCATTATTATAATCTGTTTACATTTTGTATATATGCCTCGGCAGGAATCATCGGTTGCTCCAACGCTGCAACGGTTTCTTCTGAAAGCGACAGTTTCGAGGCATATTCCTCTCCGGCTTTTTCAAAGCGTGCAAGGAGAGGATCAGCGACCATAGCAGCCTCCGGTATATTCAAAAGAGGCGTCTCCGGCACACAAACAATATCCGGATTCACGAAGCCCATTTTGCACATCGTTTTAAGTCCGTTGAAATTTCCTTCCCACTTTGGAAATCCGCAACCGCAGATCACAACCGTGTGTATCTTTGAAAAATCCGCTAATGCTTCATGGCGTACGGTTCCATCCGAAAGTTTAACCATCTTCATTTTTACCAGAGGTATCGTGCGGTCAAGTACCGCCTTAAGATGTGACGGCATCCCGTAGCAGTACAGTGGAAAACTCCATATTATCACATCGGAGTCTTTGTACAGATCCAGTATTCCGTTCTGGTCGTCATCTATCACGCAGCGCCCATTCTCATTGCTCCAACATCCGAAGCAACCTCTGCATGGCGAGATTTTTTTATCTATTACATTGACGATGTGTACTTCGTTTTCATTATTTTTATTCAGACCTTTCAAAAATGCATCCGTCAGCCTGAATGTGTCACTTTTCTTTTTGGGGCTTCCGTTCAAAACAAGTATTTTCATGTTTTCTCCTCTTTTCTTCAAATAGAATGACCATAATCCATATTACACACAATCGTCAGATTAAGCAATTCATTTTCATCCTATCGAGATGGTTTTAACCTTACTGTATTTGCTTTTTCGCACTTTGCTGTCTGTATTCAAATAGGCTTTTACTTTGACTGCGTATGTTCCCGGCTCAAGATTGCTGAGCGTATAGCTGCGGGTCTTTGAGCCGTCTTTTTTCAGCTTCTTTACCCTCTTGTATTTGGCGTCTTCGGGCCCCTTTACGTAAATATAATAGCCCGAAGCATTTTCTGTTTTCGAGATCGTGACCTTAATCGACTCAGAATCTTCATTCTCCCCAAGTCTGATCGTGGGTCTCGCGGGTAAAACAGCCTCGTCCGATTCTCCTACGCTCTCCTGTTCTATATCCGGCAGGACAATCTTGACATAGTTTTTCGTATTACAGGTCAGGCCTTTTTTGACAGTTAATGAATTGACGGACGAACCGGGCGTTTTATCGCCCTCACTAAGCTTTGCTCCTTTAGCGATATTGAATTCATTTTTACTTTTGTCAACGCTTATGGCCCCGCCTTGATTGCTGCCCGTGCTTGATACCTCAAGAGTACCGCCTTCAACATGCAACGCTTTATTGAGATACATGCCCCATTTGGTTATCTTTGAATGATTATTTGACAGCATGATCGTAACTGTGCCGCTTTTTTGCACGTATTCCGTCATACTGACCATGCCGGTGACTTCAAGCGTAGCATTTTTTTCCGCCGTAACCGTTAATTTGCCGTCGCCAAAAAGAGTGTTGTCGCTCAGCGCTTGGCCCATAACCGTAGTCGTACCGCCGACGAGCTTATTTTTGCCGCGAAGATATATGGTCAGCTCACCGGAAAAATAAATACGGGGGTTCTCGGCAAAAGCCTCTTTTGTATAAGCTTTTGTGATCGTAGCCCCATTAAGAGTCAACACGTCATTGTTTTCATCAAAACTCACAGTGCCGTCTCCAAGGACATCAGCCTTATTCTCGCTCTTCAAAACGTCA
>JAILKT010000064.1 GCA_024693545.1 Lachnospiraceae bacterium | reverse complement strand
GTGCCCTCTCCGCTCCTATATAATTCTGCGGCCGCGTCCCTTACAATTCGGGCTTCATCAAAAAGTTCGTCAAGTTCCGGAAGCTCCGAAAATATGGTCGTAAGCATCGGTTCACGGAACAGTTCGGGATGGGCGTATTTTTTCTTTTCAAGCGCCGCAAGCATCTCCCTGCATTTTTCGAGAGTAATTTGCCCGCCGGCAGTCCGATTGCCGCGCTTTCCCAGTCTTTCCTGCATTCTCTCCCATGCCAGAAATATCGTTGCGCAGTCCGTTTCCCAGGGCGCGATACCTTTAAAGCTCGGATCGACCTCGCCGATCTGCTCCTCCAGCTTAACGTCGGGGTCGGGGCAGGGTGCGTCGCTTTGCAGCTTTTCCCTGATGAATACCCCCGCCATTGCGCCTATGGGCGTTCCGTCGTACAGGTACTGCAGGTAACTTTCCGTGCTGTCGATGTAGTAGCTGAGTGTTCTTACCTGAGAACTGTAAATCTCATTAACGACAATATCACGCAGCCCGTCAAACTCTTCCCTTTTTTGCAGTTCCGCAATCTTTGTCGAAAGAGCGGTGAGCTGCGACATAAGCTTTTTAAGTTCGCCCATCGCTTTCATATAGGTGTCGGAGATGTTTTCGAAACCGGGCTTTTTCCTGAGTTTCACCCACTCCGCCTCGATAACAGCCTCGTCGATTCCCGAAACCAAATCGAGTTCTTTCTTAAGTGCTTTTTTGAAGTCGTCCTCGTTTTCGATCATTGCGATCATCTTCTCGACAAGCCTGGTATTATAGCCGTCGGTCATCCGGCTCATCATTTGCATTTTTTCGGGCGTCTTGCGTATCAGCTCCAGCTGTTCGCCGGGCGAAAGCTTCTCACCTGTGCCCAGTCTTACTCCCGAAAGTGCCAGATACGCTTCGATCGCTTCGTAGACGACTTTTATGACCTCACCGTTCAGCTCATAAACGGCGCGCTCGCGGATCCCGTTGTCGGGCTTTTTTCCCATTTCTTTCTTAGCTTCCTCGCCCCTCAATATGAGTCCGGCGATCATCTCGGATTTCGCCGTTTGCTCCTTTATCGAAACAGGCGGACGGTTAAGGCTTTCTTTTCTTATTTCCTCCTGACCTTCATGGGCCTTTCCGAAGAATCCGTATTCTTCCGTTCTGAAAGACTTTGCCTTCCCCGACCTGTATATGCCGAGCGCATCAAGGGCTATGCCTCTCTGAATAAGGACCATGGGCGGCAGACCGATCCTCCGGGACGCTGCCTCCATTTTCTTCCAATATCTCTCGTAAACAGCCTCCGTCTCCCTCTCAGGCTTGCAAAAGAAACTGTCCGATGTGCTCAAGCGCGGTTTTTCGAATTCGGGGAACTCTGACATATCAAAGGCGTCGAGTTTATCAAGTCCGAGAATATCCTTTTCCTCCAATTGAAAATACGAATCAACCGACAGATATCCTCTCCTTTTTCTGTTTTTTTCGTAGGGGTGCCATGCCAGAGATATTTCGCCGCAAGCGGTAACTCTGCTTGACGAGAGAACTTTTTCCACCGAATACATGATTACCGGTATAAGCACTTGCGGTCTGTCGATGAAGAATTTGTCCACGTATTTCATATAATATGCGAGTAACGCACGCGACCCCGGGGTCTCAATCCCGAACACAGCCTCCAATGCATAAGTTGTGGGGTATTTGATATAAAACAACGCCGACTCTGCGACACCGTCTCTTATATAGATGAGCGTGTTCATCGGGTCATAGGCGTCCCAGTTGATGGGCACTTCAAGAGGAAGGGGCACTTTAGATGCAATAAAATTTTCCTCTATCTGACGCTTATATTTTTCGGGCATTTCACCAAGCGTCAGGATATTATGCTCATCTTCCTCTTTAAGGCTGAACGACAAAAGTTCGCCGCCTTCTTCGGTATTGATCTTATATACTCTCGATGGGATTTTTTCATAAGAAAAACCTGCACAGGAAAAATAGTCGGCCCTTATGGTCTCCTGCACAGGGAATTCACTGAATGTTCCGATCAGGAAGCCTCGCTCACCGGCGCATTCGGTTCTGAGCCTGATCAGATCGGCCGCATACTCCGGCCGGGAATATCGGTCCGTAAGCGCAACCCAGGCTATCTCCTGCCAGTCGTATCTCGCTCTGACCAGAACTGCGCCTACAAGATTTTCGGGTTTTATCTCACCGTCAAACGTGGCAACCGCCAAGAGGCTGCCCTGCCCGATCTCATCTCTGAACATTTCGGGGATGAGATTGTCAAATAATGAAAGATCTTCTTTTCTAATTAAAAATTCATGTAACATATACTGTCCTTTGTTTGAAGCAAACGCTTATCCGAAATTTTGGATCCTTTCCGTTTCGTGCCGGACTGTTATCATTTCCCGACACCGTCCACGGAACTGCATACCGCACTTACCACTTTGCTCTCCAAAGCAGGGAATGCCTTTATGTATTCTTTCATTACGGACGCCGTCACCTCTTCCGTGCGCCCTTTCTCGATAAATGCCATGCAGGATCCCTTGAAACCGGCACCGCTGAAACATCCGCCGTAGATTCCCGGAGTACGTCTCATTATCTCATACATGGTGATGAGCTCCGGACACCCGCATTCGTAGAGTCCGATGCAGCTTTTTCCCGATTCAGATATCAGTTTCCCGTATTCCTCTATATCTCCCCTTCTCCAAGCCTGTGCACCGAGGCATGCGCGTTCGTCTTCTTCAAAGAAATGCTGTGCCCTCCGGGCAAATACTTCGGGGAGTCTGTTTTTATATGCGTCAAATGCATCTCTCGGAACATCCCGGAGGCGTGTTTCGACGATCGCTTTTCTCTGCAAACCCGCATATTCGAGAAGACTGTAAGCAGCAGCTCTGCATTCATCGAGCCTGAGGTTATAGGCGCTGCTTGCAAGGCTCCGCTCGAGGCCGGAAAAGAACACCGCGATCTCATAGGCGTCGGAGTCAACAGATTTCGGGATAATTTCGTAAGAATCATCATTACAGTCGAGGAAGAGAATGCTGTCCCTTTTCGAAAGGACCTCACAGCACTGGTCGAGCTTTCCGCATGCGACACCCACATAGCGGTTTTCCGCCGCCTTGGCAAGCTCTATGAGCTCCCAGTCGCTCAGGGCTATATCATTAAGCTTCGCAAGTGCTTTCATAAATACGATGATGACGCCCGCAGACGAAGAAAGACCTCCGATCGGGAACTCACCCTCAAGAACACCCCTGAGACCGATGTTGATCTCATGATTTTCGGCGAGCATCCAAGCAGCACCTCTGCAGTGATCGGCCCAGTCGCCCTTTGCGCGGTCGCCGATCTCCTGCTCCGTGAACCGGATCGTACCCTCGAAATTGACCGATGTCAGCTCGAAGGATCCGCCGGGTTCGGGACTATAGGCGAAATGAATGCCCATGTCAATGGCCATTCCGTTTATATGCCCGCCCTGATGATCCACATGAGCGCCGAGCGGACTGATCCTGTACGGACAAAAGTCCACCTGCCCGGGATCACTCCCGTATATAGCCCTGTATTTCTCCACACACTTCATACGCAAACCCCCAAATACGCTTTTTGTTACAGACAATATTATACTTTGAGAATGAACAAACCTCAACTTGACAATAAACATTTTGCGATGTAATTTATCTGTGTAGCCGTTAGCGAGTGCTAACACATGATTCGATACATTTGACATAACGAACGGAGGAAAATATGGAATGGTTGGCTGATAACTGGGGTACGATCGTGGTAGCTGCAGTACTGCTCCTGGTTGTTTTTTTACTCGTACGTAACCAGATAAAGAACAGGCATAAACCGGCTTGCGGCGGAAACTGTTCAGGTTGCAACATTTGCAGCACCTGCCCCTCCGCAAAACCGGGAGCAAATAAACTCGAACTCAAATGACACCCCGGGTATGGTACCTTGGGGACGGGGGTTTGGTGTCATATTCATTGCTACATAGTGTACCCCATTCTCAAATTGATAAATACACTCACCTGTGTTAGTATTAAAACCACGAACACAGGTGTTTTTTTGCCTTGCAGGCGGCTCGCAACCGATGTGCAGGCGGCTCGCAACCGATGTGCAGGCGGTTCGCAACCGATGTAAACGCAGAACTATTTCAATGAACAATACGGAGAAACGATGTTTATAAACAAACTCAATCAGCTATATAAGCCCAAGCGGCTCCTCTTCTACACCGAAGCTACGGACGAAGAGATCAGGGATTTTTATGCGGAAACCGTTCCCGAACGGATCAACAGATATTCAGGTGCGTTCGGTACCTACGACTACCCGGGCGTGTTTTTCGTGCGCTCACTCGAACGCGAGGTTATCGGCATCGAATACCGTGCGGACGATGACAGGATCGACTATCCGAAGGATCTTAAGAGCATTTCCCTCGACGGTTCTTTCTTTTATTCTGTCGAGATCGACTCAGGTATGGACATGAGCCTCGATTCCATCCGCGGTTTCTTTGAGAAGATCGCGCTCGACGACGACGCCCATAGGAATTACACCGACCTTTCCATCAAAAAGCGCGCCGATGCCGGCGTTATCAGCGTGTTCACAGGATGTAAAAAGATAAGGATGCTTTACGAGTGGAAACTCGACAGGGATATGGCTCAGAGCATCATAGACGATGATGTCTCCGCATTCGGCTCCGAGATGCTTTACAAAACCTCGTTTTTCGATCCCATCACGGGACATTACAATTGGAACCATCTCGTTTCATACCTCGAAATGCCCATGGATAAAGGCATCAACGACTATGCCTTCGTCCATTTTGATGTCAAGGAATTCCGCGTTCTCAACGAGGTTTACGGCCATATTGCCGCAAACAAAGTGCTCAGCAATATCGTTAAGGCCATGAACGAGGCCGATTTTGTTTATGCCAGCGCCCGCTGCCACAACGACAATTTTGCGATGATGATCAAGGATATGCCCCGCGAAGAGACCATCAGGACGCTCGACCGGTTTTTCGATGAGCTCTCGCATCTTGAGGAAGATCCCAACTACAAAATCTTCTACAGGTGCGGCGTCGTTCCGATGCAGCGCTCTATCCTGTCCGGCAACCGCGTAGCCGATGCGGGCAAGATGGCCCAGGCCCTCGGCACAAACAGAAGTGAAACGGACATCATAATCTACACCGACAAGATGCATGACGACATTTCCTGGAGCAACTACATAAAGGCCTACCTCGAGACGGCGATAGAGAACGATGAATTTGTCGTTTACCTCCAGCCCAAAATTAAAGTAACTGCCGCCCCCGCTTTCTCGGCCGGCTCTGACGCCCATGCCGCCGCCCCCGCTTTCTCGGCCGGTGATCCTGTCCGCGGCGAACTTGAGGGTGCGGAAGCGCTCATCCGCTGGAATTACAAGGGTGAAGAGTTTCTTTCTCCTGCGAGGTTCATCCCGTATTTCGAAAAGGACTGCTCGATTGGGAAGATCGATGACATCGTACTCAAGAAAGTATGCATGGCTCTCAAAAAATGGGAGAAGGCGGGACGGAAACTCGTTCCCATATCCGTTAATCTTTCAAGAAGCAGGCTGTACAGTAACAATATAATCGAACACCTGACAAATATAGTCGATGAATACGGTGTCGATCACAAATATATCGACTTCGAGCTTACGGAAAGCGCATCCTATGACAATAAGAAACATATGATCCGGGTGATGGAAGAACTGCAAAAACGCGGTTTTAAAATCTCAATGGACGATTTCGGAACCGGTTACTCTTCTCTTTCACTTTTAACGGAACTTCCGTTTGACACACTCAAGATCGATAAGAGTTTCGTAGATAAGGTCGCCGCCGCAAATGAAAAGAAAGAAGATATCATCCTGCTGAAACATATCATTATTCTCGCCAAGGAGCTCGGTCTCAATTGCCTCGCCGAAGGGGCTGAAAACGCCGATCAGGTCAAAAAACTTGTCGAACTCGGATGCGACGTGATCCAGGGCTATTATTTCAGCAAGCCCATTTCCATTTCGGACTTCGAACAACGCTTTCTATAACGCATATATGCAAAATAAAACAGGTCTCCGGAGAAGAAGACCTGTTGTACACAAGGAGCTGATCAATTTATTCTACCCATATAAAGAGAACAGCGACAATTTTAGGAAGTCAGTCGACGGTGCTAACCCAGCCCAGAGCTACGGGTTGTCTGGACCCGTGTGGTCGGAGAAAACGAATAAGGAAGAATTTTGGGTTTAGGTTAGCCCCGGCTAACTGTCCTTATTCTATTCCGAGTTTTCGATAGTGTCAAGGGGTTCGATTCATTTCCTACTTTTTTGGTAGGTTTTTGGCTTAATTTACAGAATTTTACATTTTTTCGGTAAGTTTTCTCACCATTTTTGCCTGTATATCCCTATGTGGTTTTCTCACCAATCCGAATCCCAGTCACCTCCGCCCCAGTCCGAATCCCATGAGTCCGAGCTGTCCCAAGACCAGTCGCTGTCCCAGCTCGAATCGTCATCCGAATCGTACCACGAAGAGCCGCTGTCCGAATCATAGAAATCGCTGCTTTCGAAGGTATTACTGCCGGAGAAGCTATAGTCGCTATAGTTGTTGCTGTAACTGCTGTAATTATCGCCGGTGATATTGGAATAAATATCAGACGACGAATCGGACTCAAACCAGCCGTTTGAATTATTGTCGTAATAGTACCAATCCGAGTCCTGATAGTAATAATCTCGCCCGCCGTAGTTATAGTACCCGCTCGGAATAGCACTTCCCGAACGAGTAAGCAGGGCATAGATCACAATCCCCACAATAATGATTATGGCCCACTTGTATTTTTTCCAGAAACTCGGACCGTTATTATTGACGTTCTGATTCAAGCCATAATTCCTTCGACGCATATTGTTGCGCCTCTTCTGATCCTCGATCTGAGAACGCATACGCTGGTAAAGCTCATTTACCGCATATGCCTCGTCACTGCCCTGATACCTCACCGCACGCGAACCGTCCGATTTGTTCTTATAAACGACAAAGTCACCGCTCGAATTCTTGTAGATACCGAACGCTTTCGGCTCCTTTATATCCTTCCCGATAAAGAATCTCGTCACCTCTTCCGGCGGGAGATTGCGGGCAATATACCACTGCCGCAGCTCCTCGATCGTCTGCGGCGATGTCGGAGCGGTCCTGTTTGCACCCGAAAGCGGTGCCCCGCAGTTTGGACACGCTTTCTCGGTTTCGTCAATCATACTTCCGCAAAAATCACATTTTATCTTCATAACCGATACCCCTCATTCTTTATTTCCCAACGCCCATACAGCAATCCCGCCGTACCTATATCTTACCGTCACACGTTTTTCGTCACTTTCCACGGAGCTGTTTCTCTTCCTTTATTTTATCCGCAATTTGTCCCGCCATCATGCATGATTCGCCGGTCTTCAGCTTTTCCTCATCGCCGAGCATTCCATGCAATCTGACCGCCGCGCAGACACTCTCAAAGCCTGCACTTTTCGTCTTTCTGTTCATTGTCAGCGTCCCGGCAACTATCCCGGCGAGCACATCTCCGAAGCCTCCCTTCGACATGCCGCTGTTACCCGTTGTATTGATGTAAACAGCACTCTCGTCTTCAGGATTGCAGACCACAGTTCTTGCATCCTTCAAAACGCACATAGCCCCTGTCTTCTCAGCCACCCACAGCGCCGTGCCCACAGGA
>JAILKT010000011.1 GCA_024693545.1 Lachnospiraceae bacterium | reverse complement strand
GGGAATGTAGGCATTGGTTTCTCGGAAATGATCCCGGCAATCTCCCAGTGCCCCGTTGTGGTATCCTTGCCTTTTGATGCCTCCGCCATCCTTCCGACCATCGCAGAAAAATCCTTCGGGTTGTCGTCGTACATATCATTGATGCCTTCAATGTTAAAGAAACCGAGTTTTTTCATGTTGGGCATATCAAGAAGTCCGGTCGTGGCCGCAGCCTTTATCGTATTGCTTCCCTCATCGCCGTAAAGCGCGGCATCGGGCATCTCTCCGACGCCCACACTGTCAAGTACTATGAGAAAGATCCGCTTATTTTTCATATATGCCTCCTTTTTGTCGAATGTGATCTATTGAAAACAGAGCCTGAAAACGCCTATTCCGTAATTTGCACTTTCCGCCCCAAAAAATCTTTTTCAGTCAAGATATGAAATGAATATATTTCCCGCGGTCGAAAAGCTCTGAGCCGCATCCTTAAGTGAATTCTTATATGTGCGGTCACGGAGCGGATCATAAACGGATATGGACGTCGAGTCATATCCGTATACTACCACCGCATCACCATCCGGCCGTATAGCAATAACGGGACGACCTTTATATACATAATAAAGCATTTCATCAAGTGTTATGCCTGTGAGGTCAACAACCGTCGTCTTAAGTTTCCTCTGCAGCCACGAATACATACTTTCCTTCTCTCTGGAATAATCGGAAGGATCCGCGTCCACACTTCTGTACTCAAGCAGCATCTTCATGGCCGCCTTCCTTGAATCCAGATCGACAGAAGCTCTCACGGTCCTGATATCCTTGATCTCGGCTCGAATATTCTTTATTCCCCGCTCCCACACAACTTGACCGTTACGGTCGATAACAGTTCCCACGCCTTCATCCGCTGCCGCGATCGCCTTCGCCGCAGAAGACGAAGCCTCGATAATGCGCCCGAATGAATATGCGTAATATCTGTTTTGCATATTATCCGATTCCGCAACTCGTGTCGTCGTATCAAAATCAATAACAGTAGGCTCTGCGGTAAATGACCGCGGGATCTCCACAATATCTATTCCGGATGGCAGAGATACGTAGTATTCTGTGAGTGTCCTGTCGGTTACACGGCGCGTTATATTGACCGATCTTTCTACAGTTGTAGGCAAGTTAACTATGGAATCGGGTTCAATAGGATAATATGAGCTGTTTATCCCCAGATGCTTTTTCAATCTGTTTATAACAAGGATCCCGTCTCCGGGCTCAACATCCCTGATATAATAATCATCACCCATATACTCCTTAAGCACATTTCCATGCCCGTCACTGATGCAGATCTTGTAAGACGGCAAAATAGTTGAGCCGTCGGCGTTTATATACCTGTCCGAGATTCTCTGATAACCGTATATAAAATTATCATTGATACGGCCGAGAAGACGGATCGTTTCATTTTTCGGAGCCGTCAGCTGTGTGATTTCATTTTTCTTAAGGTCAAACAACTGAAGCTGCTTAGATTTAAGGATATCCGAATCTGTCTGCCATACGAGGTAAAGTTCATCCTCAACGAAAACCATATTGCCGTCCGGAACATCCGCCGCAAGCTGACGGACCTGCCTCGTAACGAGGCTGTACTCATAAACACTGTCATGAAGAGAGAAATAAAACACATCAAACTCAGAGAGGAAAGCAAAATCCGTCATATCCGAGAGCAACAGGCTGTAGCTCGTATTCAAAGGAACATAAAGCTGCTCCTCTATTCTGTTGTCACTCACCACAAACCTGTAAAGAGCAATTCCGACACGCCCCTCATATTCACCGCGGTTCATGTAGCCGTAAACAATAAAATCCGTATCTCCGTTGTCATGCATTCGCAGTATCCTGACCGAATGATCCTCGAAATACGTTCTTTCGTAGTCCTCGCCGTCCTTAAACGAAAATGCTTTATAGAAAAGGTTTTCTTTAGCGTCATATTCAAAAAGCTCACTGCCGTGAACAAAGGCTATATATCTGCCTTCCGGACCATAAACCGTCTGGGCGTGGATATCGTTTGTAATACCGAGTTTAAACTCATCCTTCATAAGACTCGTATTTGCAACATCCACATAAGCTTCCATCACCCTGTCATAATTATAAAGATACGTTCTTATGTCCGTATATTGGAAACGTATATTTTCGGTGACATTATAAATCTCAAGACCCGAACCTGTCTTAATGCGTACTATAAATCGGTGTTTTATGGA
This sequence comes from Lachnospiraceae bacterium, assembly GCA_024693545.1. Lineage (GTDB taxonomy): Bacteria > Bacillota > Clostridia > Lachnospirales > Lachnospiraceae > RUG11977. The sequence goes on along the minus strand of JAILKT010000011.1, from coordinate 15,893 downwards.
AGCGAAATTGTTATAAAACTCTGTAATGGCGGGCGCCTCCTCCCAAAGGACCTCCGGATCGAGCTGACCCCACGAAACCATTTCAAAGCTTGAATGGATCGTCACATGTGCAAAATTTGAATTGTCATAATCCTTCCAGGGTTCAAGGTACTTCTTGAGCTGGCTCTTTTCCCCCTCCTGTCCGTATATGAGCGTATCATGGAAATATTCGGCATAGTTAAGTTTCTCCGTAAGCTTTCCGTCATCATATACCTTAATTCTGGTATAGTAATAGATTCGCTTGCCCTCGTTAGTGATAAGCGTAAATTTCGTAATATATTCCTCTCCGGTTTTAAACGTCTCGCTAAATGTGATGGGTACTTTTTTGGGGCCTTCCGATACATCAAGAACCGTGAGGGAGCCTTCTTCGAGCGTTCCGCCGTCTTCGCGAATGATCTCGTATTTCATTTTCCGGACGTTGAGCTCTGTATGATGGATCAATAGTGTGAGTGTTTTGTCAGGCCCGATGGGCGTGATCGTTTCACGCATAACCATCGGATCGAGGTTAGCTGCATAACCGTGAAGGAGATTAAACTCCTGACCTGCAACCTCTATGGTTATCGTGGGAAGTTTTGCCGATGCCATGAGCGTTGTATCGGCAGCAGAAGAAAACATCGTTTCCGTAATATCCGACCCGAAAAAAACTACGGAAGCGATAAATATTCCGACTATTATGATGACCTTAAAACGAAATTTCATACGTATATATAACACGGCCCTGTTCCGAATAAAACATGCGGCTCGTGACCCTTTCCGACTTCTTCTTATATTGTACAAAGAAACCGTTCAAAGTCAACGAAATCCGTTGGATACATATTGTCCGAATAATATTTCACCTGCACTCTTATTACTTAATAACGCCCCTTCCGAAGATCGGAAGGGGCGCCGAAAAAACAACTCCCTGCTGTATTGTCTGTGATCATGTAACCTGCTGCGCTGCCATGGTTTTTACTGAATATTGCTAAGCGATTCTATCAATCCGTTAAGAAGCTCTGTTATCTTTACAGAAGATTCTTTCATCTCAACAGACATCTTTTGAACCTCGTCAGCAACGATCGCGAATCCGCGCCCGGCTTCTCCGGCTCTTGCAGCCTCTATGGACGCATTTAAAGAAAGTATCTTCTGCCTGTTCGCAAGACTGTTGATCTGACCGTTGACCTCAACGATATCTCCCGATGTTACTTCGATCTTCTCTTTGATCTTGCCGACAAGACCTTCATTACGCACATGTTCATAACTTGCTCGAACAAACATGTTGATAACATCTCCGAGAAGTGTGGCTGACGCGTCTATCTGTTCTTTCGTCTTTCTTGTAACTTTAGAAAGTGCCTCAATATACTTATCCTCATTAATTCCAAGCTCACGGGCGGTTGCACGGAATTTTTGCTCCTCGGGCTCCTCCGGAAGGACCTGTCCTCCTATGATCGATCCCAAATTGGTCCCGTCATCAAGTGTTATAGGTATTCCGAAATCACATAAACCCGCATGGCAATAATAAACTCCTTTTCCTTCCCGATCGCATTTCTCACATCTGTTCTTGCCCTCGGTTGTACCTCTTGTAAGTTTTATACAAAAATCCGTGAAATTATAGCAGTCACTGATATAATTGCCTTCCGCATCTACCGCCACAGTAGCCAAACCCGTACTGCGAGCCCAATTGCTCATAATTGCCTCAAATTTTTTCATATCACAGAAGTCCACAATTTTCAACATGCGCCATTCTCCTTTCACGATTCCACCATAATACAATAATACCACTCGAATTTGTGAAATGCAAGTGCGCGTTGTTAAATTTGTGAACTTTTATATCTTATTTTCTGCTTTAAAAAACAGAAAGCTCCCCGCATAAGCGGAGAGCTTTTCTGTATTTACGCCGGTTCATTTCTTACTCATAATCTACAACATTTGCCCATCTGAGAAGGAAATCTCTTTCCTGTTCATTTCCTTTTACAGACTGAGAAGCGGCAACGATAGGCATCCATTTCTGTACGTATTGGCGCGCCGTATCACTCTTCTTGCAGAAAACGTCAAGATATTTCATCGCAGTATCTTCTTTATTTGCCAGACAGAAAAGCAGATAAGTACGGGCTGCATCTGCGGATGCGTTTCCCTGAGTTGCATGTGCCCAGTCAATGATATATGCCTCATCCTTCTTTGTGATGATGATATTTGAAGGATTGAAATCGCCGTGGCACAGCTTCATATGGGCGTGCATGCCCTCAAGACGTGTATGAAGCTCGTATCTTGTTGTCGCATCCAGCTCGGAAGCGCTGATCTTGAGCTGCATCTTATCCTTGAGAAGCGAGAGCTTCTTACATGTTCTCGAATGCATATCAAGCTGAATCGAAACAAATCTGTCCAGATACTCATCCATCTTAGCGGGATTCTCATCCATCATTTTCTGGAGAGTCCTTCCCTCGATAAATTCGGAAACTATCGCCCATTTGTTATCTATCATCGTAACCTCGAGAACCTTGGGGATAAGAAGTCCGGTTTCCTCCACGCGGGCCTGATTGAGCGCCTCGTTAAGGATATCCGCTTTATTGTATCCTTCGCTGAATACTTTTATACATTTATCTCCGTCACGGTAGATCGTTTTGTTGCTTCTTGTAGCAATTACGTCCTGTAACTTCATGACTCATTCTCCTTTCACTTACCTGATTTTCCGCTCTTGTTTGACTTTTTGGCAGAAGCCTTTGCCGGTGCTGCCTTAGCCGATGCAGACTTTGCAGTCGATCCTTTGGTCTTCGCACTTCCGCCTGCCTTCGGCTTTTTGTCACCGTAAAAAGCGTCAAGATAGATCTGCTTCATCTCGCTCATAAGCGGATAACGGGGATTTGCTCCGGTACACTGATCGTCAAATGCCTGCTGAGTCATCTCGTCAAGCTTTTCAAGGAATTCTTTTTCGTCTACGCCGTAATCTCTGATCGTATCCTTTATATCTATCCTCTTCTTGAGGTCTTCTACTGCCTTAATGAGATTTTCGAGTTTCTCATTATCATCCTTGCCGCCGAGGCCGAGTCTTTCAGCAACTTCAGCATATCTGCGAAGCGCCTGAGGATGGTCGTATTTGGGGAATGTTCCCATTCTTGTGGGTACTTCGGCCGCGTTAAATCTCATAACCTTCGTAATAACAAGCGCGTTAGCTATTCCGTGAGGGATATGGAAGAATGCTCCGAGCTTATGTGCGAGCGAGTGGCTTATTCCGAGGAATGCGTTTGCGAAAGCCATTCCTGCCATGGTTGCTGCATCCGCCATCTTTTCGCGTGCGACGGGATCATTCGCGCCGTTGTCATAGGCGCGAGGGAGATATTCGAAGATATTGCGGAGTGCCTGGATCGCAAGCGCATCCGTATAATCCGTGGCCATTACCGACGCATATGCCTCAAGGGCATGTGTCACGGCATCGATACCCGACGCACATGTAAGTCCCTTGGGTGCCGTCATATGAAGATCCGCATCAACGATAGCCATCTTGGGAAGAAGCTCGTAATCTGCAAGCGGATATTTGATCCCTGTCTTCTCATCGGTGATAACGGCAAAAGGTGTTACCTCCGATCCTGTACCCGCAGATGTGGGAACCGCTACAAAGTACGCCTTGTCGCCCATATGAGGGAAGTCGTAGATCCTCTTCCTTATGTCGACAAATCTCATAGCCATGTCATCGAAATCTGCTTCGGGATGCTCATAAAGAACCCACATGATCTTTGCCGCATCCATAGCCGAGCCTCCGCCGAGAGCTATGATAACATCGGGCTCAAAGACCTTCATTGCTTCCGCTCCGCGCTTAGCGCAATCAAGTGTGGGATCGGGCTCTATATCAAAGAATTCCGTGGTCTTGAGACCAAGCTCGGAAAGTTTATCTGTAATAACTCGGGTAAATCCGTTTCTGTATAAGAAATTATCGGTAACGATGAAGGCTTTCTTTTTCTTCATCCTGATGCCGATCTCGTTTAATGCCTCCGGAAGGCTTCCTCTCTTAAGGTAAACCTTTTCGGGCGCTCTGAACCACTGCATATTCTCCCTCCTGATAGCAACCGTTTTGATATTGAGCAGGTGCTTTATACCAACATTCTCACTGACCGAATTGCCGCCCCATGAGCCGCATCCGAGTGTAAGTGACGGTGAAAGGCGGAAATTGTAAAGACCGCCGATTCCGCCATGAGAGGAAGGTGTATTAACAAGGACACGACATGTCTTCATGCGCTCCTCAAATTCAGCGAGAACATCTGCTCTCGATGCTTCATTAATGTAAATGGAAGATGTGTGGCCGTAGCCGCCGTCTGCGATAAGCCGCTCCGCTTTGCCGAAAGCGTCCTCAACGTTTTTCGCGCGATACATTGCGAGAACGGGAGAAAGCTTTTCATGCGCGAATTCTTCGGAAAGATCCACGCTCGTAACCTCGCCGATAAGAACCTTCGTAGTCTCGGGAACCTTAAATCCGGAAAGTTCGGCGATCTTTGCCGCACTCTGTCCGACGATCTTTGCATTAAGAGATCCGTTGATGATTATGGTCTTGCGGACCATATCCGTTTCCTTCGGGGAAAGAATGTGGCATCCTCTGTCCGTGAACTCTTTCTTAACCTTATCATATATCTTGTCCGCAACGATCACAGACTGCTCTGAAGCGCAGATCATACCGTTGTCAAATGTCTTGGAATGAATGATCGAATTGACTGCAAGGATGATATCCGCAGATTCGTCGATGATGGCGGGTGTATTACCTGCACCGACACCGATTGCGGGCTTCCCTGATGAATATGCAGCCTTAACCATACCGGGACCACCGGTAGCAAGTATGATATCGGCTTCCTTCATGAGAAGATTTGTCATATCCAGGCCGGGCTGGTCGATCCAGCTGATTATCCCCTTCGGTGCGCCTGCCTTAACAGCTGCATCAAGCACGATCTTCGCTGCTGCGATCGTAGATTTTGCTGCTCTCGGATGAGGGCTGATGATTATTCCGTTTCTTGTCTTTAAAGCGATCAACGTCTTAAAGATGGCTGTAGATGTGGGATTGGTAGTAGGAATAACTGCGGCGATAACGCCGATAGGCTCTGCTATCTTTCTGATACCCGCAGCCTTATCTTCTTCGATGATACCGCAGGTCTTTGCATTCCTGTATTCATTGTAGATGTATTCGGCGGCATAGTTGTTTTTTATAACCTTGTCTTCCGCAAGGCCCATGCCTGTCTCCTCTGCTGCCATGATTGCCAGAGGGAGTCTTGCTTTACATGCCGCGATCGCGGCTGCTCTGAAGATAGCGTCGACCTGTTCCTGAGTATAGCTTGAATATTTATCCGCCGCCGCCCTTACAGCTGTAAGTTCGGCTTCAAGCTTTGCTACGCTGTCGACCCGTTCACGTGTTACTTCTTTCATTCGCATCTTCCTTCCTTTCCTAAAGGGCTATATATGATGTCGCTTAGGTTTTGGCGGTGCATATATCTTTGAAGCGACCCGCTTACTACCATGCGGCAAATTGTTACCTGGTTGTTTCAGAAGAACTACAAAATCCGTAGCAGTGTTTCAGATTTATTATACTTTGTTTTTGTCGATACTTTTCTCCAAAAAATCACATAATTGATTGATAATTTTTGTATGTTTGTTCTATTTTTTGACTTTTTATTCTTTGGGCTTTTATCTCCCCTATTTTTCCTTTACTCGGCAAAGCGTTCATGAGGAATCCGCTTTGCTGCCGGCTCATGAACGCAGGCGCGCTTCGTTCAGATAAGAGATCAACGTATCATACATATCTTCCTCGCTCGGCGGGCATCCCTGCGCACTGTGCTCAAAAAGCGCCGTGCAGTTTCCGACTCCGACATGTCCCGTCTTGCCCTGAAATCCCTGTCCGATGTGTATGACATGATCGGGGATCTTCTCAAGGAGTTCTTCAAGAAGCCCTTCTTCTTTAAGCCTCTCGAGGACCGGCACAAGAGTTCCGTAGCATGCGCTGCATGAATCGACTTCCTCGAGCGCATCTCTCAGGTCTACAGTTTTGCGGGTGAGCTTCAGGTTCTCGTCGGGTGCCGTAGCGTCCGGTTCTCCGTTTCTGCCGAGTTTTACGATACTCGCGCCCGCAATATCCGTACTCCCGCAGCCAAGCTTCTCCGCTATCCCGATGTAAGGCACTTCGCTCACATCGTAGTGCAGCAGCTTGCTGACATAGCTGTCGATGAGCACCGGATCGAGCCCTGCCATAACGCAGTTGCAGGTAACGGGGTTGCCTCCCTCTTCAAAATCAAGGTCTCCGCATATGTGATCGACGACGACAAAATCCAGTCTCACGACGGTGAGCAGCCTTCCTATCGGCTCATGTAGTCCGATTGTGTGAAAACGCCTCTTCTCATCAGCCGGAACCATGCCCTTCATGTTCTTGATCGCACATGTGATGCGGGTCTGGCAGTGGCCTTTCATAACCGGCACACCGATCATGAAATCAACGTCTTTTGCACAATCCGCTATTTTAAGCTTCATTCCTGCCGTTTCGATGTTTGTGTATGTGCACTTCTGCGCATCCACAAAAGGAACTCCGTACTTTTCAACGAGTTTGTCATAGCCGCAGACCTCAAAGCATTCCATTGTGTCTCCGCCGCAATAGCAGCTCTCCATCATGGTGATATTGTTGAAGCCGTGCGCCTGCAGGTACTCGATTATCCCGGCTACAACCTCGGGATGCGTTGTCGCGCCCATCATGGGCGGCGTGGGCGACACGAGATTTGGCTTGATCCCGATCCTTTTGTCCTTAGCTCCGATAAGTTCAGAGAGCTCCGATCTTTCGAGTATCTCGCGCGTCATCGCTGTGTAGTCTGTTCCAAAAATCTTGTATATTTCATTAGATTTCATAAATATAATCCTTTTCTTCCCTTTGTACGTTTTCTCATCTCAAACGGCGTTTTGGGTCACTCCGGTCCCCATATCACTTCCGCATGTATAATAATACCCCGTGGCATGTTTTCATGCAAGCCACAGGGTGTAGTTACGTTGAACAAAAGCATATCATATTTATATGCTTGCTGATTTGAATAATCATTGCCGTTTTTCCTCGTTTTGTGGATTTTTGTTGACAATTCGGCGCTCTTCGTGTAAAATCAAAACAGGGTTTAATGTATTTGTGTTGAACAAGTTCAACTATTATTTTGTATTGAGGTTTCCTTATGGAAGTAAAGCGCATTAATATCAACGATCTTACTCCCGGTATGCTTGTCGCTGATAATGTATATAACTCCGCAAACCAGCTTATCGTTCCCAGAGACGTTGTCTTGACCGATAAGGCTATCACACGTATGCGTTTTCACTCCATTTCTTCTGCCCGGGTTTACATAAGCGACGAAGAGACGACTAAGACAACCTCTTCCAGGCAGGGAAAGCCCGCGCGTGAAGTCTCTTTTTTCGAAAAGCTTCGCGGAACCGAAGAATTCATAGCTTTCAATAATGATTTTGAAAAGTCGCTTCCTGTTTTTGAACAAAAACTCTCTGCCATGCTCAAAGGTACTTCAGATCCCGATAACGATACGCTTATGAATGTTGTCGACGATATGTTCCATTCATGCCGTACCGGCATCCAGCTTTTCAATCTTTTGCACTGCATGCGCAATTTTGACGATGTTACTTTCTCTCATTCCATAAATGTTTCCCTCATCTGCGGCGTCCTTGCAACATGGCTCAATCGCAGCAAGAGCGAGACTGAACTTCTTATGCAATGCGGCATTTATCATGACGTGGGTAAACTCCTGATCCCCAAAAACATACTCAACAAGCCCGGAAAGCTTACTCCTGAAGAATATGCCCTTATTAAAACACACACCACTCAGGGCTATAATCTTTTGAAAGACCGTAAGCTTCCGCGCGAAGTTAAACTTGCCGCAATGATGCACCATGAGCGTTGCGACGGATCGGGATATCCCATGGGCCTTAAAGGCAACCAGATCGAAGAGGTTGCGAAAATACTTGCCATTGCCGATGTCTACGAGGCAATGACGAGCCCCCGTGTATACCGCAAAGCCATCTGTCCGTTTGAGGTCATCCGCCTCTTTGAGATTGACGGTTTGTCGCTCTTTGATCCCGTTTACCTGCTTCCGTTTATGGAAAATATAACTCAAAGCTATGTCGGCAACCAGATCAAGCTGAATGACGGATCCATAGGACAGGTAATATTCATCAACAAGCTGTCTTATTCCCGTCCGGTCATAAAGCTGGAAAATGACGAGTATGTCGATCTCTCAAAAGAAACCGGCCGAAACATCGTGGAAATCCTTTGATCTCATACATATGATAAAGAAATAATAAAGAGGCAGAATTCTTCGGTTCTGCCTCTTTCTATCACTAAATTTTTTTACGCCTTCACATCGGCTGACTTTCTTATTTATTTAGCCTGCAGCTTCTTTTCCCTGCCGGCTGCAAAACTTTTCTTTCTTGCCGACTTTCTTTCGGGTTTTATCTGCGTCTTTTCGATCCTTGCCCCAAGTCCGCGAAGTTTAACTTCAAACTGCTCGTAACCTCTCTCTATAAATTCAACGCCTTCTACAGTTGTAGTCCCTTCCGCAACCAGCCCGGCGATCACGAGAGCTGCTCCGGCTCTGAGATCCGGTGTCGAGATAGTAGCCCCGGTGAGAGCCTTTACTCCTTTGATCACTGCCGAATTACCCTCAACCTTAATGTCAACGCCCATCTTTCTGAGTTCGTCAACATACTTAAATCTGTTCTCGAATATCGTCTCGGTAACGATGCTGGTCCCGTTTCCGAGTGATAAAAGCGTGGTCATCTGAGGCTGCATATCAGTCGGAAAGCCCGGATACGCCTGCGTTTTAACCTGTGTATATCCCGGACGGTTCTGGGCATTGACCCGAACCATATCGTCCTCTTCCTCCACATCGATCCCGATCTCCAGAAGCTTGGCCGAAATAGCCTCAAGATGCTTGGGTATCACGTTCTTTATCACAACATCTCCGCGTGTAGCCGCAGCCGCGAGCATAAACGTTCCGGCTTCGATCTGATCGGGTATGACCGTATAGGTACTTCCATGAAGGCTTTCCACACCTTTGATCCTGATCACGTCGGTTCCGGCGCCTTTTATGTTGGCTCCCATACTGTTGAGAAAGTTTGCCACGTCAACTATGTGCGGTTCCCTAGCGCAGTTCTCGATAATGGTCTGGCCCTCCGCAAGGACAGCTCCAAGCATAACGTTTATAGTTGCGCCGACCGAAACAATGTCAAAATAGATATGACTTCCGTGAAGGCTCTCTGCTGTAGCATTGATCATGCCGTGAGATATCTCAACGTCGGCACCGAGGGCGCTGAATCCCTTGAGATGCTGCTCCACCGGCCTGCTCCCGATGTTGCAACCTCCGGGAAGCGGAACGTATGCCTTCTTCTGCTTTCCAAGGAGAGCCCCGAGAAGATAATAAGAACCTCTCATACGCCCCATGTTTTCATTATCTATAAGACATGTGGTAAGTGATCCGTTGATCTTAACGGTGTGACGGTCTATCCTGTCAACTTCAGCACCGGCTTCTTCGATCGCATCAAGTAACACGTTTATATCCCATACATCGGGTAAGTTTTCAATAATAACCGGTTCATCGGTCATGACAGCTGCAGCAACTATGCCAAGCGCGGCGTTCTTCGCGCCGTTAATGACAACCTCTCCCGCAAGCGGCTGTCCTCCCCTGATGATATATTGTTCCATTAGTCACCTCGAAATTTTTTCGAACAGACTGTGTCGGATCTGTGTCAAAAAAGAGTTTTTTCCATTATATCATATAATCGAAGTTTGTAAACACCCCATGTCCGGAAGGCTCTTTTCCTTTTATATGTCGTTTTACAGATACGATGTGTTTTTTCAATTATTGGTTTCAATAAAAAAGTCAACAGCGAACGGATTGAATTTATTTTCTTTTTGTCTTATAATCAATCGGGTAAGATTATGAAAAGAGGTTTCAATGAGCGCATTTATAGATATAAAATCAGTCACCGGAAGTGACTACAGAGCAGTTAAACAAGATCTGAAATTCCGCACCGGAAAGTTTCTCTGGCGTGTGGTCTTTAATATTGCGCTCAATCCGGCTACCGTCAACAACCAAAACCTGACCGTGTACAATTCAAGCAACCAGCCCGTTGACACTGTTATCAGCTATAACGCCGAACTCAATTCCATTGAGATCGAGCCCAAAGAGGCTTATGCTGCGGGTGAAACCTATACTCTGAACGTTTCTACAAACGTAGAATCCAGAGGTGGCCAACGCCTCAAGAACGAGATCAATATCGAGTTCATGGTCTGATCGTTTACGATCATAGATTCCTTCGATCACAAGCCCGGCCCGTCCGGGCTTTAATTATACCGATCCGACGTCCTCAAGCTTTATCGCATTCTCTCCGATTATCTTTCTGCCGTCCGCTGTTGCGTCAAGATAATCCTGTGTCATCCTCCTGTCGGCTGCGCCTGTTACCGCTCCTATAAACCTATGAGCCAGCGCATACTTACTTGCGGGCTCTGCCTTTATAGCCTTAACCCTCGCAAGTATCTCTTTCTCGACTGCGGGTTTAACGGAATATCCTCCCTTAGCGATGGAATACCTGACCATATTACATATATCTTCCTCATCAATGACGGGAATATGTATCCTCACGGGGAGTATCGAGTTTAGATCTCTGTTATCGCGAAGCAGCGACATTATGGCACCCCTTGAGTCCGCGAGGACAACACCCAGTTTTCTTCCGTAGTTTTCACTTATCCTCATTACGCTTTGTACGGCATTTTTATCAAGCATCCCTGCGTTTTCGATAACAAGTCTTCTACCCACAAACTTTGACACCTTATTTTCAAGGTCCATTTTGTTTATCTTCACCGCAGGTGCTATCGGACAAGAAACATCTTTAATATATCCGCTCTTGTTTTCTATTTTAACTATACCTTTGATAACAGTAAAAATATCGTCTCTCTCAGCCGCGGTAATAACAATCCCCGCAACCATGATCTGAGGGTTAAGCAAAAGTTCGAGTGCCTTGATAAGCTGTACTCTTATATCGTTAATATATGCCATATAGCCGAAAAGGTCATCAAGCTTACTGTCGTTCTTCTCAAGGAATGATTTAAGCCGGCTCCCTTCCGGGACTTCCGTGAGACCGTCTGTTGTAAAATTATACGAGATGGGAAGCTCCTCTTTCTTCTCTTCCTGAGCTGCTACGGGTTCCTCTTCCTGCTCTGTGGTTTCTGCAGAAGCGGCCTCTTCCTCTTCTTCAGGTTCCTGCTCTGCTACGGGTTCCTCTTCCTGCTCTTCCTGCTCTGCGGTTTCTGCAGAAACGGCCTCTTCCTCTTCCTCGGGTTCCTGCTCTGCTACGGGCTCCTCTTCCTGCTCTTCCTGCTCTGCGGTTTCTGCAGAAGCGGCCTCTTCCTCTTCTTCGAGTTCCATATCCATTTCTATGATAGGTCCGTCGGGCTGTTCTATTCCTTCTTCACGAAGCAGCTGCATAAGAAGCATATCATCTTTATCGAGTTGCGGCTTCTTTTCCGGCTCCTCCTTTTTGCTTTCAATACCGGGTGCCGGCTTTTCGGGCTCCGCCATTTTACTTTCAATACCGGGTGCCGGCTTCTTTTCGGGCTCAGAGCTTTTAACTTCCGAATCTTCCTGTTTAAGCTCGGTTACATCGGGATCGATAGCTGCATGCTTTGCAAATGCTTCCTCAACGGCACGGGCATTTTCTTCGGCTTGTTCTTCCTTCTTTGCCCTTTCTTCAGCCTCTTTCTGCGCTTTTTCTTTTTCGAGTGATTCGCGACCTCCGTTCTTCTCATAGTAATCCTTCAGTACTTTGGCTCGTTCCACATACTCGCCTTCCCCGAAGAACACGATAAGGTCGTCGCATTCCGCTATACACTTTTCAACATCGCCGGACTTATGATAAAGCTTGGCAAGTTCATATGCCCAGGCCTCTATATATTCCTTCTTCTTAAGTTTCTCAAGAGTCGGGATAAGCTCTTTGTAAGGCTTCCCTTCAAGCTTATCAATGTTATATTTGAAAATAAGGCCGTAAAAATCATTTCTGTCTATCTTCTGGTATTCGCGCAGATACATCTCCGCTTCATGAGGACGTTTAAGTCTGAGCGCCAGATTTATCAGCTGCATTACGGTATTTCTGTTTGACACTCTTTCGTAAAGCTCACGGTAACAGTCCCGAGCCTTAAGAAGCATCCCTTTTTTCAAAAACAATGCCGCTACATTCCCCAGATCTTCTATATTTTTAATCTTTTTTATATCGAGCGTTTCGGCAATCTCTATCGCCTTATCATCCAACCCTTTATTAATAAGATCCTTTATCTGTCCCAGCTTTACGATAAACTTATATTTCTCCATGCCATATCCCCTTGGTCATATTCATTAGTTTTAGCCCCTGTAAAACGATCCGGGCATTCTTGCCGTTTCTTCTCCGGACCACCTTAGCTCTCCCGATCCATACTTCCCGTGCATCTCTTATAAAGCGTTTCGATCGTTTCGTCGGCAAGAAGCTCTTCCTTACTTCCCATTGCCGATATCTTCCCCTCGTTCATAATGCATATGTGGGTTGCCAGTTCCTTTATCTCCTCCAGGTAATGACCCACATAGATGACGGCTTTTCCCTGATCCCGCAGTCGTGCAATGGCATTTTGCACCATCGCTCCCGAATCTATGTCTATTCCCGCCGTCGGTTCATCAAGAATGATGAGTTCGGGATCATGAAGAAGCGCAACGCCTATGTTAAGCCTCCTCTTCATTCCCCCCGAATAGTTTTCAACCTTCTTTTTGAGCATTTCCTCATCAAAATTGATATCCTCGCAAACCTGCCGTATCCGTTCTTTTAAACGCTCTCCTCCGACACCGCTGCTCTTTCCCCAGAATTTCATGTTATCAAGACCGGAAAGCTTTTCGTACAGCGCGATGTCCTGCGGTACATACCCAAGTTTTTCACGGATCCTTGCAGGATGCTCTGTCGTGTCCTCTCCGTCCCACAAAATACTCCCGCTGTCGGGTTTTATGAGAGTTGCGATCATGGACATAAGCGTTGATTTACCCGCGCCGTTCCGACCTATCACTCCGAGCAGTTGTCCTCTTTCAACCGTAAGAGTTACTCCGTCAACCACTTTTTTCTTTTTATAACTTTTTTTCAGATCTTTAATTTCAAGCATCCGCCAACCTCGTTCTCGTTCCTCCGATACCGGTACTCCTGAACCGGCGCAAATCCTGTTCTGTTACCGGTTTATTTATCTCTGTAAAATTCCATCGTTTCGTACAGCTCTTCCGGCAATGCTCCGCTTCGGTTTTCGATCGTCTTGTAGCGAAGCTCCAGTTCATGGATCTTTTTGTTTCTTTCTCTTTCGAACCGGGCAAACGCCTCTTCGTATAGCGGCTGTTTTTCTACTTGATTTCTGATACGCATCGCAAACGGACAATACGTCGCCAATATCTCGCGTGCAACCTTATTGAGTTTGACGGCACCCGCCGCTTCGGATTTTATCCAAACCTCATAATCAAGCGAGAATATTTCTCGAAGATTGTTTCTTCCTCGTTGTATCTGGAGTTTAAGCTTTTCTTTTCTCTCCTCGGACAGGTCTCTGTTTTTCTTATAAAACTGGATATAGTCGGCGTATTCGGAGGTGAGGGAATGAACCTGTATATTGTTCCAGGAAGGGCCCTGTATCGTTTTGCAGAGCGCCCATCTAAACTGTCCGAACGCTTTTATAAACATATCGCGTAATGAACTTTCCGTCAGAGCGGGCAAAAAGAACCTTCCCTGTGTATCCCTCTTTTTCCCTGTTATTTCCTGCCACATAATACAGTTTCTTCCAACAGTCGGATAAAGGATAAATATCGGATACACTTGCTTCATTCTGTACTCTTTTTCTATACCCCGCTGTTTATCGACAAAAAGGGCTTCTCTGTGGAATATCGAATAATCTATATCAAGCAGTTCATTGACCAGTTCATTGATCTTCACGCTGTCACAATATGCATCCTCAACCGACGACAGCATCATTCCGGAATGCAGGACAGGAACAAACGTAGTGAGTGAACCGTTTACTACACGGACTCCGTGGAACATCACTTCCCGGATCTCGTAATGAAGCTTTTTTTCTCCGTCGTCAAGCATTCTCCTGATTTCCGCGTCATTTATTTTGCCTTGCTTCTTCATCTCACGCAACACTTCCGAATAGTCAAGACCCATATCATTACGCGAAGGCTCTTCTTCGCCGTTATATATGCGTGTGAGCCATTCTCTGATGGTATAAACTTTGCAGGGGCCGTCTGTTTTGGGATGACTTATCGAAACAAGACTCATCAGCTCCTCTTCCGTTAGAAGCTTCTCTTCCAGTAAACCGAATTCCAGGAACATCTCTACCGCCGGATGCGTCTTGTTTTTCTTTATCGAAGCGATCATTGCTTTTTCATAGAGGGCATAAACCTTATCGGCAAGACTGCGGCGCAGCTTACGCATTTCATCATCGGTGCTGTCACGGTCTTCCGATGCGATAAACTTATCCAGGAGTTCTCTGAGTTCTGTTTTTTCATCTCCCTCAAACCCTGCAAAAGCAGTGACCGTTTCATATGTTCCTTTCAGTTCGGAAACGATCTTAAGCGCATCCTGAGTCTGCATCTTGGCGGCAGATTCTCCGGTCATGCTGTCAGAGAAATCTTTACCGCTTTTGTATTCTCCCACCAAACCCGTAAGATGACTTCCGTCAAACATATGCGCTGAAAGCACCTCATCGTCAAAAGCACGCGCAGCATCTTCACAGGCCAAAGAAAGAGAATCAAGGAGCGTTCCTGCCTGATCGGCATTCTTTCCTTTTTTCCGGAGCATTGATCCGACCGAAAGCAGACCGTGCGCAAGGCCGTTCCCAGCCTCAATACGCTCGAGAACGGAAAAACAGTAATCGGACAATTCGGAGAGGAGCTCACAAAGGATTGCCTCTGTATTGATCATTTCAAGCAGGATCTCCAAAGTAAGCAGATCGCTCCCGGAATAAAAACCTTTAATTCCCTCATAGGAAATCTTGGAATACTCAAGCAGGACCTCCACTCTGTTCTCATAAAGTTCTGCTTCGGGACTAAATTCTTCAAATGTTGCAAGTCCCGGAACTGCAGCAACTTTCACACCGTCTCCGATAGACATATATCCGGAATATGCGCGCGCAACCGTACTGTAAAGGCTTGACGCAAACACGCGTATCTTATCATATTTTTTATATAATTCTGCCAAAAAACGGGAATGAGAGAAAACCGTTACTCCGCAGTAATCTTTATTTGAGCTGAGAACATTACGGATCGAGGAGCTTTCCGTCGCAGAGAAAACATAAGCGGTGACGTCTTCCACCGCCTCACACGAATACTTTACACCATCGGTTGCACCCGGAAGTTCTCCGAGTAATGCACCGACACCCATAACAATACTGAATCCGCTATTGCTGACACGAACTTTGCCTTTTAAGACGAGGCAAAAGATCCCGGTAGGATCCGCTTCGTTAAAGAGTTGATCGCCGGGTGAGAATTTGTTGGTCTGATTGATCTTCATGCGATTTTCTCCTCTGTGGATGCGGGTTTTCAGACTCGGCTGCACCACTGAAAATGCTTTGTACCGAGAGCCACATCCGATTCATTTCAGATACAGAGTTCATTATACCTCATATCGCATAAAAACACAAAAAAAATGCATTATTGTCTGCCTTGACACTCCGACGCCCGTATTGTATACTTTCCCTTGTCGCGCAGCCGGGGAGTTAGCGGTGCCCTATACCTGCAATCCGCTATAGCAGGGGTGATGTCCGGCCTCGGGTTGCCTGTTGGCAGGCCGCCCTCCATAAGTGATGTTGACGATCGGGTCTCGCG
>JAILKT010000167.1 GCA_024693545.1 Lachnospiraceae bacterium | reverse complement strand
AGCGGCCTTCTCTTAGTCTCCATATATATCTTTGAAATATACCGTCCGATGAGTCCGAGGAACAGCAAAATGCTTCCGCCCATAAACAGGATCATGCAGAACAGCGACGGGAATCCGGCAACCGGATCGCCCCATATGAGCGTTTTGATAATAACATATATCGCAAATATCAAAGCAAGTGTGCATGATATCCCGCCAAGCACCGCTGCGTATTTAAGCGGCTTATCCGAGAATGAAAGCATCGCTTCAACCCCGTAGCCCGCCAGCCCCGAAAATGACCACTTTGTTTTTCCCGCAATGCGCGGTACATTTTCGTAGGGCAGCCACTTCGTGTCGAAGCCGATCCAGTTGAAAAGGCCCTTTGAAAACCTGTTGCTCTCGGAGAGCTGCAGGTAACATTCGAGCATTCTTCTGCTGACCATGCGGTAGTCTGTCGCTCCCGGCGGTATATCGACACCCGACATTTTGCAAAAACGTTTCATCATACACTTTGCAAAGAACGACCGTATCCGCCTCTCGCCTTTGCGACCTGTTCTGTACATGGCCACGCTGTCGAATTGCTTGCCGTCTTCACCGTTTTTTATCTTCTCGTACATAACGCCTATATACTCCGGCGGATGCTGCATGTCTGCATCCATAACGACCGCATAGTCGCCTGTTGCCTCGCCAAGACCCGCTGCCATTGCGCCTTCCTTGCCGAAGTTTCTTGAAAGCAGAACATAACGTACTCCCCCGGATTTTTCCGCAATTTCTCTGATGATGCCGGGTGTTTTGTCAACAGATCCGTCATCAACAAATATCACTTCGCTGTCGCAGGGAAGTTTCCGTCTTTCCTTTTCAAGCTCCTCGAAGAAGGCCGGCAATGCCTCTTCTTCATTAAAGCAGGGCACTATTATTGATATCAAGTCTCTCATTTAGCTCCTCCCAGCTTTCCATGAGTGCCATGATCTTCTCCTCGTTAGCTTCCTTTTCTTCGGTAAGCTCGCTGAGTTTCGTCGGCGATGTAGCTATCTCGGTATCCCCGAAGAGCCTGTCGATCTCATCGTTTCGCTCTTCAAGGCGCTTTATCTCATCTTCACACTTAGCAATATCATTTTCGAGTTTTCTTCGCTCTCCCGTGAGACGTTTCTTCTCTTCCCATTCCGATCGACCCGTACTCATCTGCGACGTGGAATTTATCCCGCTTGCGGTAGCGGACTGATTTGATCCGGCCGGAGCTGCGCCGACGTTTGTCCCCGCCGTGCCGCTCCGGCCCGATGCATAGGCGTTGCCGGCACGAAGTGCCGAAAGAACTTCATCTCTTTTTTCAACGTAGTACTCGTAGTTGCCGTCGAATCCGGTTACGCCGTCCGAGGTGATCTCCATTATGCGGGTTGCCGTCTTGTTTATGAAATATCTGTCGTGGGAAACGAATATAACAGTCCCACCGTATCCGCTTACCGCTTCCTCCAGAAGTTCCTTCGATACGATATCGAGGTGGTTGGTCGGCTCGTCGAGTATGAGAAGGTTCGCATCCGAGAGCATAAGCTTCGCGAGCGAAACCCTTGCTTTTTCACCACCCGAAATATCGCGTATCAGCTTAAATGCATCATCACCCTTAAACAGGAATGCCGCAAGCAGATTTCTGATCCTGGTATTGTCCATATCGGGGTAGGTATCGCTTATCTCTTCAAAGATCGTATTATCCGGGTTTAGAACATGGTGCTCCTGATCGTAATAACCGATCTTGACGTTGGTCCCCGGGCGTACCGACCCGGTATCGGGTGCGAGTCTGCCGCAGATGATCCTGAGAAGAGTCGTCTTCCCCGTTCCGTTGTCACCGATGATCCCGACCCTGTCTCCGCGCTTGACCGAAAACTCCACATCCCTGAAAAGAACGATGCCGTCAAAGCTCTTCGAAAGTCCCTTCACATCGAGGACATCGTTGCCGCTTTCGCTGCAAGGCTTAAAGCGGAGATTCATCTTATCGTCAAGCTCCTGCGGGCGTTCGAGCCTTTCGACCTTTGCCAGCATCTTTTCTCGCGATTCCGCCCTTTTTATCGATTTTTCACGGTTATAAGACTTAAGAGTCGCAATAACCTTCTCCTGATGCTCAATATCCTTTTGCTGATTCAGATAAGCCTTGAGTTCATCGGCGCGAACCGCCTTTTTCTTTTCGGAATAATCACTGAAATTGCCTGTATAGACGCGCCCCTTGCCGTTTTCGATCTCAAGGACCTTCGTACATATCCTGTCCAGGAAATATCTGTCATGGGCAACGATGATGACCGCACCCTTATAATTTGCAAGGAACGTTTCAAGCCACTCGACCGACCTCATATCAAGGTGGTTCGTAGGCTCATCGAGCATTATTATATCGGGCTGTGAAAGCAGCAGTTTCGAGAGTGCGACTCTCGTCTTCTGTCCACCCGACAGTGTATCAACCGTTTCGGTAAAATCTTTGCTCGCAAATCCGAGCCCGTTCAAAACCCCGTTTATCTCGCTGCGAAGAGCATAACCGTTCTTCATCTCAAACTCATGAGTCAGCCTGTTGTACGTAGAGAGCATCTTTTCAAGTTCTTCGCCCTGAACATTCTTCATTTCGTCTTCACAGCGTCTCATATTTTTCTCAAGCGCGAGCACGTCTGCCTTAACGGACATAACCTCGTCCCTGATGGTGTTGCCGCTTGTAAGCCCCTGCTGCTGCGAAAGATAACCTATCGTTACATCCTTGCTCTTGATCACCTGTCCGCTGTCCGCAGAAAGCTCACCCACTATTATCTTAAGAAGTGTAGATTTGCCGGCGCCGTTTATTCCGACCACCGCCATCTTTTCCCTCTCGTTAAGAACGAAGCTCACGTCACGCAGTATCTCATCGGTGCCGTAAGCTTTACTTATATCATTACATGTTAAAACCATTGAGTAAATTTCCCCTTACCTGAGCCTGTCCGTCTCGAAACGGCTTTTTGTACGAAGGCAGTACATTACGTACTCAATTCTCTGCCAGAGGGTTCCGTCACCGCCGGGCAGGTCAAGCGAAGCTTCGATATTGCCTATCAATCTCTCGTCTATCTGAGATGAATGCTCGCTGAGTATCTCAATTTTCTCCCTTGCCGAGCGGGCATCAAGGAATTTGTCGAGAATCTGGAAAGGCGTGAGTTCATCCGTTCCCGCGGTGCCGTTTTCTGCACCGTCACTGCCCGTTTCACCGGTCACGGCGGCTGCCTGCTCTTCCTTTATCTCATTTTCTCTGTCATCGAAGCTGTTCATATGCATCCTCCTGTTTATCGCATTTCCTCAACAAACGATTTTATTATATCACAAACGCTTATTCCTGTAGAACTCGGCATACTCATCCGTTATCAGTCTGTGATGTACCATCTTGGCAAGATCATCCATGAAGTCATAACGTATGATCGCCTCATCATCAACCATTGACTGAAGTATATCACGAATATTGTTCTGATACTGACCTTGCG
Organism: Lachnospiraceae bacterium; assembly: GCA_024693545.1. GTDB lineage: Bacteria > Bacillota > Clostridia > Lachnospirales > Lachnospiraceae > RUG11977. The sequence goes on along the minus strand of JAILKT010000167.1, from coordinate 5,493 downwards.
AAATAACACCGTCGGTCCACATAATACGCTGTTCGTATGCTTTTTGAAAATATTCGGAATAGTTTCCCTTTATTCCGAGGCTGTCAAACACCTCTATCTTAAAATCGAACTGTGTAAGCAGCGCGCGAAGCGATCTGGGTGTGATCTCAAGATCCTTGCCGAGCACGTACAGATTCTTGTAATATTCGTTGCCTGCGGCACCTCCGTGGATCGAGAACGTCGGCATCATATCTTCAAATTCCTTATAAACGCCCATCTCACGCATGGAATTGTACTTGATGATCTCGTCCTCGCGCAGATTCTTCTTGTAGGAAACCTTCGTGTTTACCATCGGAAGTGTCTCGCATCTCGCCGATTCCTCAAATACAAGCAGATAGATCCTGCCCTTCTTTACCCAGAACAGTGCGGGCGCATGATCGATCGCGAGACTCTTGCACGAATCGATTATGATACGACATGCATCTTTCGGGATCTTGTATATCTTACGAAGTCTTTTTACCTCATTCTTCGTATATGTCTTGTAATCGGTCTTCCTCTCCGAACGCGAAACCCTTTCGGGCACTTCGTCCCGCTGTGCATCACTTTCTTCTCTGATGCGGCCTCTGTCCCTTTCGGGCATTTCATCACGCTCCGGATCGTTTTGCCGACCGCCCCTGTTCACATAGGCGTTGTTTTGCTTTGTCGGCGCGGTCTTCATCCTCTTAACATATGTTTTTTTATTGAGAACGGAGCTTCTCTTATTAGCTTTTATGATCTCAAGAAGCAGTTTTTTCTCAAGCTGGGCTCTGATGGTTTTGGGGCCGCGTGATTTTCCGCGAAGGGTCTTCCGGAGCCTTTCTTCCGCGTCTTTTCTTCTGCTGCCGCCGGTTTCCCGGTCATCTTCGCCGCCGGTCTCCGAAAGCCTTCCTGCGCCTTTCTCCTGCGCTCTCTCTTCCGGGATCCTTCCGGTGCCTTTCTCCTGCGCTCTCTCTTCCGGTAGTCCTGCGCCGCCTGCCCCGGGCTCCGTTTCCCTTAATGTCTTTCCGTAACTTTCCCCGGTAGCGCCTTTCATGGTTTTTCCGGGGCTTCTCTTTCCCGCTGCAGTGTCTGCGGGCGCATCATCACGACCGAGGTCGGCCGTAGCACCCTCCAGCTTAAACACCATGACTATGCAGATGATGAACAGCACCATCGATACTCCGAGCAAGATGATGTTCATCCCGTTTATACCTATGATCCCAATCACAATGGCGGCAACCATCAAAACAAAGACCGAAATAATGAACGTCTTGGTCTTTGCTTTGCCGTATCTAAGTGTGTTGATGATCTTTCCCATTATAAACCTTCTTATTTGTCCTCGTAGAATTTCTTTACGTTTTCGATCTTAGCGCTCATGTTCTCAAAAAGCCGGTCAACGATAGCCATTGCAACAACGGATTCTATAACGACGCAGAGTCTCGGCGCCGTAACAACATCGTAGGCCTCTCTTGCTGCCAGTGATACCGGAGTTCCGTGAACATTGACCGTTTCATGCTCCTGTCCTGCCCAGGGATCAGGCCTTAAAGCCGCTCTTACGATTATCTCCGATCCGTCACTCATGCCACCCTCGATACCACCGGAGTGATTGGAAAGCTTTTTAACTTCCTCACTGAATGCAAATGCATCACAGTCCTCACTGCCCTTCCTTGTGCTCGACTTGATACCGTCTCCGAATTCAACTCCCGCTACCGACTCGATTGCCATAACGGCGCCCGCGATCTGTGAAGAGAGCGAACCGAACAGGGGATCACCGACTCCTGCCGGCATACCCGTCACAACGACTTCAACCGTACTTCCTGCGGAATCATGATCCGCAGCCACCTGCTTTGCATATTCCATAGCTTCTGCACTTGCCTTGGGGTCGGGCATAAGCAGCGGGCTCTTTCGGAGTGAGTCTATCGAACAGTTCGAATATGAGATGGAAACGGGTCCCACCGAGCTGACATATGTACAGAAATTAACACCGATCTCCTTAAGGATCCTTACGGCAATAGCTCCCGCCGCTGTGATCGCGGAATGTATCCTTGAGGGATAAAGTGCGATCTTTTCGGTAGTAGCACCATACTTGGCCACCATCGCAAGATCTCCCTGACCGGGTCTTATGGTCCCCGGTACCGTTGCCGAGTCTTTTTCCTTGAGCGCGCTGTTCATTATGGTAAGAGAAACGGGACTGCCTGTTGTAATTCCGTTCTCAAGTCCCGACGCGATCGTCACGAAATCACTCTCATGTCTCTTTGCGGGCACGGAAGCAGCCCATACCCTGCGTCTGTTGAGGTATTGCTGAATATCGTTCTCCGTGATCTTGATCCCCGCGGGAACTCCGTCGACTACCGCACCGATTCCCTGCGTATATGCATCACCCCATGCCGTGCATGTAAAAAATTTTCCAAAAACAGAACCTGCCATCTTTCATCCTTTCAGGCAATTTGCCATAATGTTACCGTGCGCCCGGAGCGCCACTCGTTATTAATCTACATCTGAACCATTATACTACATTTTCCGATGTATTTCACTTTCTTTCGTTTTCGATGTTCTCGATCCGAATATGGACCCCAACCCCCGTCCCCAAGGGTTCATTTGAGTATGGACCCAAACCCCCGTCCCCAAGGTACCATTTGTGGACCCAAACCCCCGTCCCCAAGGGTTCATATGTCTTCTATCTGCCAGTCTATCGGGGAAAGGCCGTGCTCCGTGAGGAACTTGTTTGCCGTGCTGAAATGTCGGCATCCGAAGAATCCCCTATATGCCGAAAGAGGACTCGGGTGCGGTGCTTTAAGGACCAGATGCGCTTTATTTGTGAGCAGATCGCTCTTTTTTCCCGCGGGTGAACCCCAAAGCATAAAAACAACCGGTTCGGGCTTGCTGTCAACTGCCTTGATGACCGCATCGGTAAACCTTTCCCAGCCGTGATTGTTATGAGAATTAGCCTGATGCTCGCGGACCGTAAGGCACGTGTTAAGGAGAAGCACTCCCTGCCGCGCCCATTTTTCGAGGTAACCGTTGTTCGGTATCCTGCATCCGAGGTCATCCTGAAGTTCTTTAAAGATATTGCACAAAGAAGGCGGTGCCGGAACTCCCGGTCTTACCGAGAAGCACAGGCCGTGAGCCTGCCCCGGCTCATGATACGGATCCTGTCCGATGATCACACACTTTATTTTATCGAAGGGTGTATAGTGAAATGAATTGAAGATATCCTCAGCGGGCGGATAGACTTTCCCCCGCCTGTATTCCTCGTTTATAAAAAAATAAAGATCCTTATAATAAGGCATCTGAAATTGATCCTTTAGTTTTTCGTACCATTCGCCGCTTATTCCGCTCATTCTTTACCCTCACCTTCAAAGGAGCTGTCATCAAAGGGGTTCGCCCACTCTTCTTCCTCTTCCGCAGCAGGTTCCTCCATTCCGTCATGTGAATCAAGATGTCCCACCCCGGCAAAGGGTGCAAACTGCTTTGCCCTGGCGAGAAGATCCATTCTTTTATGCGCACTTGTATAAGGATATGGCAGATCAAGCATATCATCATACTCATGCGGTTTCTTGTCTTTCATAAAAAAATAGATCATTATGCCTTGTGTCCGCCGATCTGTCCGTTTCTTTCGATGGCGGTAGCTCCCTCCTCGAGGTTCATTCCTTTAAGTACTGCGTTCTTCCCGTAGCGTCTTTGAAGACCGACAACAGCCTTCTGAAGGCTGTATTCCTTCTTTTCCCTGTTCTCTGCCTCAATACGCACGGCAGTTTCTTCATCACACGCTCCGGGAATATCAAACAGACTCATCTGTGTTTCAACGGTATCCTTCGAAGATGCGTGGTCGCCGTCCGTGTCTTCATTTTTCAAAAGATCTCCCGCTGCGACATTCATCCTGCGAATCGTAAGATCCCTGTTTACGATCTTGTCAAACTTCTCGATCACCGCATCGCATATGATACGCGAGGAGCATGTGTATCTCCCAAGCGCAGCGGTTCCGTGCGACGGTGCGGGTGTGAGGCGCCCGTAGAAATCCCTGACGACCTCACCTTTGTATTCCGTTCCTTCGATCGTGATATTCTCTGTATCATAACCGACGTCTATGACCATCCTGTCGGTTTCAAATCCTTTTTCGACAAGCTCAAGTACAACCTTGTCGGTCATCTCCCTGATAACAATGCGCGCTTTATCGTAAGGGTATGGCTCTTTCAGAACCTGACCCGAGCTGATGCTCTTCGACTTCGGTTTGCACGCCTTGACCGCTGCGATCGTACAGGGCTCATAACCCCATGCGTGATCGATAAGGAGCTGCGCATTGACACCGAACGTCTTGTAGAGAAGCTCCTCATTGTAAAATTCGTCGGGAGCGCCTATCGAGCAACGGGCGATATCTCCCATCGTATATATCCCCAGCTTTTCAAGACGTCTCGCTGTCCCTCTCCCGACCATCCAAAAATCGGTTATGGGCTTGTGTGCCCACAGCGTTCTGCGAAAGCTCATCTCATCAAGCTCGGCAAGCCGCACGCCGTCGGCATCCGGCTCCATATGCTTTGCAACAATATCCATAGCGATCTTGCAAAGGAACATGTTCGACCCGATCCCCGCAGTCGCCGTGATACCTGTTTCGGCAAGGACCTCACGTATCATCCTCATCGTAAGCTCACGGGCAGTGACACCATAAAATTTCAGATATTCGGTCACGTCCGCAAAAATCTCATCAACGGAGTAAACGTGTATGTCCTCAGGTGAAATAAACCGCCTGTAAATACCGCATATCCTGCGGCTCATCTCGACATATCTGCTCATACGGGGAGGTGCTGTCAGATAGTCAACCGCAAGCGACGCGTCTGCCTTAAGCTCGGCATCGAAATACGAACTGCCCGAAAGCGTTTTTCCGGGAGCCTTGGCACGTCGCTGCGCATTTATCAGCTTGACTTTTTCCACCACTTCAAAAAGCCTTGCTCTTCCCGAAATACCATACGCCTTCAAAGAAGGCGAAACTGCCAGACAAATGGTCTTCTCCGTACGCTCCGGGTCAGCAACCACAAGATTGACCGTAAGCGGATCAAGACCTCTGTCAACACATTCAACAGAAGCATAAAATGATTTAAGGTCGATAGCGACGTAAACTCTGGTACGTCCATCCTGTTCTGACATTAGCTCACACCCGGTCCTGATATATTTCGCTGCCCGCCCGTCCATGCGGCCTCCGCTGCGGGAAACCGGATTTCGCCCGGACACATCGCGAACATTCGTTCGTATTTTGAAGTATATCACGGTATGTATGTTTCGTCAAGCCCTTACTATTCCCTTTTCAACCGACTCAACAGTTTCAGCATCCTTAAGTCTGCCGAGAAGTCCGAGTCCGAATTCAGTCGCACATCCCATCGACTTTCCTGTCACGATATTGCCGTCAACCTCGCACGGAGCCGATGTGTATTCCGCATTTTTAATGTTTGCTTCCACACCCGGATAGCAAGTGTACTTCTTTCCGCTCAAAAGTCCGGCATA